>JBFKSL010000147.1:0-9127 GCA_041626995.1 Ketobacter sp.
GCAGTGATAAGCACTATTGACCCGACAATAAACAGAAGGCGGATTACGCTAATTAAGGACACCTAACCTCCAAATTCATTAGGCTTCCACATTTAGTTGAAAGCCGTTTTGGTAGGTTAAAATATAGTCTAAAGATTCGTTTTTACTGTAGCTAAGTGTCAGATTTAACGAAGGTTTTGCATACTTTTGTAACCAGTTATAAAACTGATTGAAATATAAAAATAGCTGGAAAAATTGATTTCGCTATAAGCGCAAATTTTCTCTTATTGCTTAGTGAGTTACACAAGCAAAAAGCAATTAGTTAAAAATCCGCCGTAATTCCAACACCCATAAAGGAAAGATTATTCATATAAAAATATTCTAAGCGTTAGCGAGCATTTAGAACTGTGGCGACACAAAGCCACTACTGGCCTTTTGATTTTCATAACTTAATTTAATGCGGTTAGGATCAGCTGCAAAACGGCCATAACGAACCTCATCCATTTGATGATCACCACTGGTGCCCCCCATTAGGAACGCAGCTCCATTTTCGGAATTTCGATAAGTGCCTGTAGTATTCATCTGACCACCATCGCCATATATTTTTACGCCGGCTGATGGGTCAACAACAACCGTCACATGCAACCAATTACTGCCTGAAAGAATAAACCCACCGCCATCGAAGTGTCGAGTTGTGGCAGAGAAGTTTTCATATATTCGGAATTCCGGTGCTTCAATTAAACTCAATATACCGCCCTTACCTTCAAGCACCCAATAATCTGCCCCACTTCCTCGCGACATCCAACTAGAAGGTGAGTTATAAAATATAGAAAGAACCAAATCATCTTTAACCCAGGCTTCTATAGTAAAGGGCCGGTTATCTACGTTTAGGGAAATATCATAAGGGACCTGCAACCGATCAAAACCTTGGAAGTCCCGGCCATGACCAATAATTTTATCGAAGTTATTACTTACCGTAGTTGAGATTTGCAGCGCATCATTTTGATACGCTGTGGAATCATAGGCTGTACCACTGGTGCCTTCATCAAAATGCCATACACCAGCATAATCTGCCCACAATTTCGATGGATTCTGTGCATTAGGCACATCGCCATTCACTTTGTCGTTATAGTGCATCACAATATAATCACTGCTGCTATTTCCATCCACCTGAGGCACCAAAACCCACACGTATAATTTCCCAGAATCCCCTTCTTCTATTTCGTAGGGCAGCCATGTGGTTTGATCTTTATCGGTAAAGCGGATGTCGTCATAATCACCCTGCAAATTAGATTTTATGGTACCTGAAACCCGAATCAACACTGGAAAATCTGAAACATTCCCAGAAACATTTGCACCTAAGATAGTGGTATCAAAACTGTAGGTTTGTGTGCTGTTAAAATTACCAACATTACTGGAATCAATACTGGTTTGCACATACATCACCGCACCTTCATCCACATAAATGTCGTAATCGATACCGCCTACATTTCTGGTGCCCGTATAACACCAAGCATCACCACTGGAAGAAGAAACGCTATCGCTGCTTCCACCTTTCACATACAGCGTTCTTTGTTCGCGCGATAATGCCAACACGTCCTGGCGACTAACAGTTAATGTATTATTGCTATCCGCAAGATCAATCACTTCAATACCATTAATCACTTCCGGACCAATCGAAGTAAGATCCAGACTGTTTAGAGTGGTACTGAATTGCAAGGTATCGTTTCCATAGCCGCCTTCTATGTTATAGAAACTTGTGTCTGCTACTTGAATAATGTCATCGCCAGAGCCAGCAGAGATGGCATCAGCACCACCGCCGCCAACAATAGTGTCATTGCCGCTGGTTCCAACAATATTATTGATGCCACTGTCACCCACTAAACCAGAATTCGCGACCTGTGCGAAATCATGACCCCAAATCACCACTGTTTCGCCGCCATCTGCACTGGCATTATCACCCAAAGGTGCGCCAATGATTAAATCATTATAACCATCGCCATTTAGATCAGCAGAAGCGGTAGATTGCGCCAAACGATCATCCGCAACATCGCCAACAATTTTTATACCGTCAACGTTGGTAAGCCCATCCAAATCCACATCTGATCGGCTACTACCATCTTCGCCCATAATCATGAATGCAGCACCAGCGTCGGCTCCAAAATCATCATTGAGATATGCTCCCAACAGCAGATCATCAACACCATCACCATTAAAGTCTCCAGCGCTTGACAAGCTATGGGCCATATTATCAGAATCATCTTCTCCATAAATTGTATAACCTTGACTGCTTATTAGGGTATCCACATCCAGGTTGCTATAAGAGCCACTGGCATTGCCATAAATAACAAAAGCAGCACCATTACCGGATTTGCCATTGATGCTCTTACCATTGGAGGAAACTACGATATCGCTGATACCATCGCCGTTAAAATCGCCACCATCTGCAGAATGACCAATAATGCCCCAGGATTCGGTGGAGGAAATTTTAAAGCCAGTAGTACCCGTCAAGGTATCCACATCCACTGCGTTAAACACGGGACCAGGGCCACCAAAAATCAAGAATGCCTGCCCACCATTTGCGACAATACTATCGGAGAATATCGCGCTTACTAATACGTCATCGTAGCCATCGGCATCATAATCGCCCACGAAACGAGAAGAATTACCCAATTGCCATCCAGCTCCAGCGCCGTATATCAACATACCTTCTGGACCGGTTGGGTCAATTAAATCCAAATCAACATCATCTCGTGTAGCACCACTCTTACCGAATATGACATAGGCTTTACCACTATTGGATGCATTTTCATCGCTGTAACGAATACCTACCAATAAATCCTGAACACCGTCTCCATTAAAATCGCCACCGGAATCGATGCCCTGTCCATTGCCATTAAAGTCGGTAGTGGAATCACCAATGCGCGCGTCAGCTTCAGAAATGGTAATACGGAATCCATCGCTGCTGCTAAAGCTACTGATGTTTACATCGCTGTTGCTTGCAGCGCCGTATATCACATAACCAATACCACCATCGCTGGCGTAATCATCATCCAACGGAGCAGCCACAAAAAGATCATCGTAACCATCATCGTTAATGTCCCCCGCGCTGCCCACAGCGGCGCCCATCTTATCTCCTGCTGTCTGGCCAACAATTCTAAAACCATTCGTGCCATTGCTTATTGATGCTGTATTTAAGTTGCTACGGGTAGCACCAGTTTGACCGTAAATAATATAGGCAACGCCAGTACTGCCAGAATCAGGCGCCCCGGCAACGAAATCTTCAAAGCCGTCACCATTAACATCTCCAACGCTGCCCACAGCCCAACCCAGGTGTTCACCTGCCGTACTGCCTTGCACCTGAAAACCTTCGCTAGATGTTAAGAAGGACACGTCATATACGTCTGCTGCAATTTGCAAATCTTTATTCGCTGATAGCGAACCCGCGGCGGCTGGTGTCGGCAGCGTTAGTTCTGCATTTACAAAATTATCACTTCTAATGCGCGCGCCGTTTAACGCTAAAGCTGCTGTATCAACATAATCCAAATCAGCGGCAGCATCCCCTTTTACTACGGTGTAGCTGAAGTTCAAAATATTTGTACCGCTACCAGAGGCATAATCTGCATCACGATCCACACCAATCATATCCAAATTGATCGTTGGCGTACCCAAGGTAATATTTACGTTTTCGCTGAATTCCACTTGAACATTAATGATTTCATCCTGTCCATATGTACCATTGCTGGTGGAGGATGTTACATTTGTGACTGCGGGTGTAGAAAATGCAGCACTGGTAAAGTTAAAAATGCTGTTACCACTTATACCCGCAAAACTAACGCCACCGCCATTTACCAAGGCACCGGAATCTATCTCTACATAATAATTGGTGTTGGGTTCCAACACGTCGCTCTGAGTAATGGTAATAGTACTGGTTCCAGAACCACTTACCTGACCAGATACGATTGAAATGGTATCCCATGCACTGTTATCACTAAGTTTTCGAATTACCACGTTACCGCTGCTGGCTGTTACCGCTTCATTGAAATTCAATGTAATAGTGGCATTAAGCAATACTCCAGTATCATCATCCGCTGGGGTGGAACTGGTAATCGCCGTTGCGTTTGTTGTGAAATTCCAATCTGTGTTATTGCTGATGCCAGAGAAACTACTACCTGCTTGATTATCAAATGCAGTGGCATCGATCTGTACATAGTAACCGGTACCACCATAAAAGGTGCCACTGGGATTCACGGTAATAGTATCGGTTCCACTGCCACTAACGCGGGCATCCCCTACAGGAATAGTTTCAAACACGGAATCATCACTGATGTGTTTGATTACAATATTTCCCGTTTGAGCGATGACAGTTTCGTTGAATGTAATCACCAAATTGTCGGTAAAACTTACCGCTGTACTGCCATCACTTGGACTAATGGTACTGATTACAGGCGCTGAAGTGTCAATGGTTATATTAAAACCAGTACTCGCTGCGGAACCATTACCAGCTGCATCCGTTTGAGTAGCCGTTAATGTGTAACTGCCATCCGCTAAAGTAGTTCCAGTGTAATTGAAACTCCACAATCCACTTCCATCAACAGTGGCGCTACCGATACTGCTACCATCCAGTAGCACATCCACAGTTGCAGCGATTTCACCACTTCCGTTAATCATTAGCGTATTGTCGTTGGTGATACCATCAGCAGCGCCGCTGTCGGTACTAATACTGGAGACACTGGGCGCACCGGGAACAGCACTATCAATGGTGATGGCAAAATCAGACGACAAGGAAGAATTATTACCTGCCAAATCCATTGCCCGGGCAGTTAAGGTATAAGAACCATCAGCCAGACTGGTGCCGGTATAATCATAACTCCAAGCCCCAGCGCCGTTTGCACTGGTCGTTCCTTGAGAAACCCCATCCACAAAAACTTTTACAGTGGCACTTGCTTCTGAAGTGCCACTTATTACTAACGTATCGTCACTGGTAATTCCATCGCCGCCGCTGCCGGTGTCATTACTAATTGCCGTTACTGTGGGTGCTGCAGGCGCACTGGTATCAATCGTGATATTAAAGTCGGATGAGACGGAGGAATTATTCGCTGCTGTATCGGATGCTATGGCCGTTAACGTGTAACTGCCTTGAGATAAGCTGGTGCCTTGATAATTGAAAGTCCAGTTGCCACTTCCATCAGCAGTGGTGACACCAATCGAGCCAGCATCCAGGTAAACAGTAATGGTGGCACTGGCATCACTGGTACCGTAGATAACCAAGGTGCTATCGTTTGTTACGCCATCGCCATTCACGTTGCTATCGGTGGTAACACCGCTTATAACCGGTGTATTCGGTGCAGTGGTATCGATAGTAACATTGAAAGTGCTGGAAGCTACCGAGGTGTTTCCTGCCGCGTCAGTGGCGGTGGCGTTAATCGCGTATCCACCCTGAGTTAAACTGGTACCGGTATGATCATAAGTCCATGTGCCGCCTGTAGCCACTGTGGTGCCAATTGGCGAACCACCAATTAATACCTCCACCGTTGAACCGTCTTCAGCGCTTCCTGATATTTGCAATGTAGCATCATTGGTAATGCCATCAGCTGCACCACTGTCGGTGGTGATACTTGTAACTGTTGGAGCTGAAGGTGCAGAGGTATCAATGGTAACATTCAATGCAGCAGAAACGGCGGACGTATTTGCAGCCACATCATAAGCGGTTGCAGTAACGGCATAGCTACCGGAAGACAAAGTTGTAGCGGTATGATCATAACTCCAATTACCAGCGCCATCAGATGGCGTGTTGCCTATTGAGACGCCATCAACAAATACTTCAACTCCTACGTTAGCGTCTGCCGTTCCACTGAATATTAAGGTGGTATCGCTGGTAATTTCATCTGTACCAATATTAGTGTCGGTGCTGATGGCTGTAACCGCTGGAGTAGCCGGTCCATCGGTATCAATTGTTACGCTTAAAGCAGAAGACACTGCAGAAGTGTATCCACCTAAATTAGTTGCTTGGGCCGTTACACTGTACGTGCCATCAATGAGCGACGTCCCCGTATGGTCGAAAGACCAATCGCCCAACAAATCAGCAGTGGTTGTTCCAATCGAAACAGCATCCACAAATACTTCTATAGAATATAAAGCGCCACTGGTGCCACTAAATATTAAAGTAGAATCTGAAGTAATCTCATCGCCATCCGTTCCACTATCAGTTGATATGGAATCCACGCTAGGTGCCGAAGGTGCAAGCGGTTGAGACAAATCCTGTTGTATATAGATAGACACATCATCCAAATCGAAACGATTGAAGGTGATCAGATCCACCACCACACTTCCATTTGCTACCCAAGTTTCACCTGCGTCAATAATCACCGCTGCATTCAGCCCACCTTTAACATACAACGTTCGAACTTCTACACTCAGTTTCAGTAAGCTGATTTTATCCAGAGTTAAAGTATTGCCGTTGTTGCCCAAGTCGATAATCTCAATACCCTGAATCACATCGTAATTCACGTTACGCAAATCAAAGTTGGTATTGGTGGTGTTTAATTTTAAGGTGTCTGTACCACGCCCACCACGTGCTCTTGTATAGGTAAGGTCTGAGAATTCTAAAGTATCATCACCGGCACCGGTGGACATGGTATCTGCGCCACCGTTACCTGACATGGTGTCGTTACTTGAGGTTCCCATCATGCGGTTAGAACTTGCAGTACCTGTCGTTCCGGCATAAACCTGGGCACGAAAATCTTTGCCCCAGATTACATTTACTTCGCCAGAATCAGCACCACCATTGTTACCTAAAGAAGAGGATATGATTAAGTCATCAAAACCGTCTCCATTAACATCCCCAACCGCATTAGCTCGACCAAAATAATCTACCGCCTCATCACCAATAATTTTAAAACCATCGGCAGAACTCAATGTAGACAAATAGATATCTGATCGGGACGTACCTGTGGTTCCGTATATAACCCAGGCTGCACCGGCATCAGCGCCACCTTCATCATCTACCCAGGTTGACACCAATAAATCACCGATACCATCGCCATCAATATCGCCTATACCTTCTACGGCATGAGCCACAAAATCGCTTATTGATTCTCCATATATTTTGTATCCACTGCCAGCGGCAATAGACTGAAAAGAAACATCAGAATAGCTGGCTGCTACGTTTCCATATAGCACCAAAATAGAACCGCTATCACCCAGATTTTCGTTACTGGCCGTATTCCCAACTAACAGATCCGTTAAGCCATCTCCATTTATATCACTTGCAGAAACACTACCACCCAACCAACTTGCAGCTTCTGTGGTGGAAACTTTAAAACCATCTGTTCCAGAAAGCGCCGTCACGTCTACATCAGAATAAGTTGGCCCGCTGTGACCAAAAATCACATAAGCTTGGCCACCATCAGCAGCCACGGAATCAGCGTAACCGGCACCAACCAAGAGATCGTTATAGTCATCGCCGTTATAGTCACCAATAAATTGTACGCTCTGCCCCAGAAGCTCGGTACTCACCCCACCGGTTGTAATAGCAAAACCCTCACTGCCCAAGCTATTTAATGCAATATCACTACGGGTTGCTCCACTCTGTCCAAAGATAACATAAGCGACACCACTATCAGCACCATCTGCATCACTGGTGTGATGACCAATAATCAAATCGTGAAAACCGTCTCCATTAAAATCACCACGACTATCAATAAGCTGAGCATTACGCGGATCGATAAAATCGGAATAACCTAAAATGTCAGAAGTTTCATAACCAACAATTTTGAAACCATCACTACTACTAAAACTGGAAACGTCAATATCGGCTCTAGTTGCACCGGAAACGCCCCAAATCACGTAAATTACACCGGCATCTGTGTTACCACTATTATCGTAAGGCGCACTAACAAAGATCTCATCATAACCATCCCCGTTGAGATCCCCGCCTAGCTGCACTGTAGAGCCCATTCGATCACCCAATGCAGCTCCGCGAATCAAGAACCCGTCGCTGGCCGCCAAGCTGCTAACATCAATATTGGCTCGCGTAGCACCAGACTTACCGAAAACAACGTAAGCCGCACCACCATCGGCATTATCCATATCACTTAGATCAACACCGATTACAATGTCTTCGAA
Organism: Ketobacter sp.; assembly: GCA_041626995.1. Classification (GTDB taxonomy): domain Bacteria; phylum Pseudomonadota; class Gammaproteobacteria; order Pseudomonadales; family Ketobacteraceae; genus Ketobacter. The sequence goes on from JBFKSL010000147.1 coordinate 8,107, forward strand.
ACCATCGCCATTTACGTCACCGCCGCCACCAACGGAACGACCAAAATAATCGCCTATCTCATAGCCTTCAATGAAGAAACCATCGCTGCTGGTCATATTGGTTATATCCAATGCAGCAGCGGTTACGTTGATATTTTTATTATTACTAAGAGAATTCGCAGAACCTGGAGCAGGCAAAGTCAAAGCGGCATTAGCATTATTCAAACTGCGGATCGTGCCACCATTTAAAACAAGCGCCCCAGTGGAAACGTAAGCGAGGTCAGTTTTACTGTCTCCTGTTGCAACCACATAATCAAACTGCAAGGTTGAAGTACCACTGCCGCTGCTGTAGTTTATATATTTATCTGTGTCGTCAAGATCAATATAAATTTGCGGCGTGCCCGTTACGTTAACAACCTCGGTAAACACCACTTGAATAGGAATAGTGTCACTGCCGTTATAGTTCCCATCTGCAACCGAGGAAGTCACACTGGCCACTGTTGGAATGGTAACATTCACCGTTGTGAAATTTAGACTGCCACTACCGCTAATGCCTGTAAAGCTTATGTTATTACCATTAACCAAAGCACCACTATCCAACTCAACATAGTATGCAGTGTTAGGCTCAAGAACATCGCTTAAGGTTATTTCAATGGTTGCGGTGCCAGTACCAGTTACTTGCCCACTGGTGATATCGATAGTATCAACAAGAGTATCACCGGTTACTTTCCGAATCCTTACATCACCCGAGTTTACACTTACCGGCTCGTTAAAATTTAACGTAATATTTGTATTTAGAGCAACAGAAGTATCTTCATCAGCAGGCGTTGAGCTGGTCAACACTGTACTTGTGGTGGTAAAAGCCCACGTTGTATTGCCAATGACGCCTGCAAAGTTATTTCCAGCCAAATCCGTATAACTGTCAGCGTCGATTTCTACATAGTATTGAGTACCACCATGCAAATCTGCGCTGGGGTTAATGGTAATAGTGCTACTGCCACTTCCTGTTACTAACCCTGAAGTTACGTCGATTGTTTCCACA
>JBFKSL010000148.1:0-9076 GCA_041626995.1 Ketobacter sp.
CCTCCATTTTCCCGTTTTGGGATCAGATGTTTGGCACTTACAAGTAACTTTAAAATAAAAACGAAAGGTAAGAGATTATGAGTAAGCGTAAAATTCTGGTAACTGGTGGTTGTGGTTTTATAGGCAGCAATCTAGTGAATGGCTTTGTCGATGCAGGTCATGAGGTTACGGTCTTGGATTTTGGCGGTAAGCCGTTTTGTCCTGATGTGAATTTTTTAAATATTAATATCTGTGATAAACAGGCGGTTATTGATGCCTGCGCAGGCATGGATAGCATCATTCATAACGCCTCTATTGTTCACACCAAGCATAACCAGCAAAGTATTATTTGGGATGTAAATCATGGTGGTAGCTTAAATATTATCGAAGCATGCAAAGTTCATAGTATTCCTCGCTTAGTGTATATCAGCTCTGCCAGCGCCGTGTATGAAGGTGAAGACATAGCCTATGGTGATGAAACGCTACCCTATTCGCGAATATCACAGGCACCCTATGCAGATAGTAAAATTCAGGCGGAAAAGGATATTTTGGCATTTAGCGGCACAACCGAAACTCAAGCCTGTGCCATTCGCCCCCATGTGGTGTTTGGAGCCGGTGATAATCGATTCCTTCCAGCTATCATGGAAAAAGCGGAACAGGGGAAATTAAAGCGAGCCATTGGTAACCGCGATAAGCTTTCTGATTTCACTTATGTTTCTAATTTGGTGGATGCCGTGGTGATGGCGGAAGACAATTTAGTGAAAGGTTCTCCTGTCTGTGGCCAGGCGTACTTTGTGACCAATGGTGAGCCTATGGCGTTCTTCGATTTTGTGGAGAAGTTTATAATCCAGCTGGGCTATCCACCTATTAAAGGTAAAGTTCCGTATTGGTTAGCATATGCTGTGGCCGCCATTGCTGAAGGTTATGACACGTTGAAGGGTGGAACCCTGAATGCTGAAAATGGTTTAACTCGATTCTCTGTGCGCTATATGGTTACCCACCATTATTATTCCATTGAAAAAGCTTATCGAGATTTTGGTTGGAAACCAAAGGTGAATATAGATGAGGGGATTCGCTTAACGCTAGATAATATTGCTAAAGAAAATACAGCTGATAAATCGCAATGGGAAACATGCCACTGATTCCCACAAACAGTGAAAACCAGATGTGGCCAGACTTCGATTTTACGAGTCTTTCAAGGTTGGCCATTAAAAGGAAATAAAAGATCAGCACTAAGAAATAAAGGCGTTTGTTTGCCAGGCCAATTGCAAATAAACAGCCAATGGAAACCAATGTATAGAATGCTGAAAGAAACCACCTGTCCTTTTCCCATGCATCCACATGGCGTGCCGCCCACCAGGATGCAAGGCCAACAAACAGCAGGGTAAAAATCGAGGCTATATCCATGAGGCTGGCGGTTTGTTAGTTAAACCCACATCCACCACCGGAGCAGCCACCACCACTCATGCAGGGCGGTGCATCAGGGTTTTTTAAGTTGCGGCTATTGACTACTCCGCCGCCACTGATGATTTTTGTTACTTTTGAATCCGCTGGTATGCTGCCAGTTTCAATGTTCATGACTTTGCAAAGCTCACCCCATGTGCTTACATTGGCACTCATGGGGTGTTTTGCTTCGTAAATTTCTTGATTGGCTTCGCAACGATAATCATAGGTAGGCATGCGTTATTCCTATTGTTGTCACTCTGGTTTCCAGCTTCCAATCATGTCAGGCTGGCGTTTTTCTCCAGCCTGTTCCAGCTTTTGTAAGTACTCATTCCAAAGAGAGTCTTTGTTGTCGCACAGCTCTCTCAAATAGCTCCAGGAATACAAACCGGAATCGTGGCCATCGTCAAATACGATTTTTACTGCGTAGTTGCCAACGGGTTCGATGTTGCGGATGGTGACGAAACGTTTGCCGGTTTGCAAAATGGGCTTGCCGTGGCCTTGCACTTCTGCGGAAGGTGATAACACCCGCAGAAATTCATAACTTAAACGATGTGTGCCATCGTTATAGACCAGTTCAAGTTCTTTGGACTCTGTGTGCAGTTTGATTTCATCAGGTGTCATGTCGGTGGCCAACTACAAAATATAACGGCTTAAGTCTTCATCCCCTGCCAGCGAGCCCAAACGTTCATCTACGTATTCGGGTGTAATGGCAAAGGGGTTTTTAGCGTCGTTCATGGCCAGATCGGCAGCGTCGAACGAGATCTCTTCCAATAAACGTTCCATCACTGTGTGCAGGCGGCGGGCACCAATGTTTTCGGTGGTTTCGTTTACCTGAAAAGCTACTTCGGCTAAACGACGAATAGCGTCTTTCTGGAAATCCACATGTAAGCCTTCAGTGGCGATCAGTGCACGGTATTGTTCGGTAAGGGAGGCATCTGGTTCGGTAAGGATACGCTCAAAATCGTCGGCGGTTAAGGCTTCCAGTTCTACGCGGATAGGCAGGCGGCCTTGCAGTTCGGGCACTAAATCAGAGGGCTTGGCCAGGTGAAATGCACCAGAGGCAATAAACAAAATGTGGTCGGTTTTTACCATGCCATATTTTGTGCTAACGGTGCAGCCTTCAATTAGCGGCAGTAAGTCACGTTGTACACCTTCGCGAGATACGTCTGTACCAGAACTTTCTGAGCGCTTGGCCACCTTGTCGATTTCATCCAAAAACACGATGCCGTTTTGTTCAACTGCTTCCAATGCTTGTGCTTTTAGTTCGTCTTCGTTAACCAGTTTTGCGGCTTCTTCATCACGTACGATTTTGTAGGCTTCAGCCACTTTCATGCGACGCTTTTTCTTTTTGCCGGTGTTTAAATTGGAAAACATGTTTTGCAGTTGGCTGGTCATTTCTTCCATGCCGGGAGGTGCCATGATTTCCACGCCAACAGATGCAGCAGCCACATCGATTTCAATGTCTTTGTCGTCCAGTTGACCTTCGCGTAGTTTTTTGCGGAAGATCTGACGGGTGCTGGATTCGTCGGGCTTTTCTGCGTTATTGCCCCATTGGTCGCGGGCGGGGGGGATCAGGGCATCGAGGATGCGATCTTCTGCCGCGTCTTCCGCTTGGCTGCGCTTCTTGATCAGTTGTTCTTCGCGCAACATTTTGATGGCGCCGTCGGCCAGGTCGCGAATAATGGATTCCACATCACGGCCCACGTAACCCACCTCGGTGAATTTAGTTGCTTCTACCTTGATAAAGGGGGCTTTGGCCAGTTTGGCCAGGCGGCGGGCGATTTCGGTTTTGCCTACGCCAGTGGGGCCGATCATTAATATATTTTTGGGTGAAATTTCTGCCCGCAATTCGTCGGCTAACTGCATGCGTCGCCATCGGTTTCGTAATGCAACGGCCACGGCGCGCTTGGCATCCTGTTGACCGATGATGTGTTTGTTGAGTTCGTCAACGATTTCACGAGGTGTCATGTTCGACATAATTCTGTTCTACCTAGTTGCAATCCAGTTCTTCTATGGTCTGGTTGTGATTGGTGTATATGCAGATGTCCGCTGCGATGGTCAGGCCTTTGTGCACGATGTCGCGGGCGGATAATTCGGTGTTTTCCAGTAGGGCAGTGGCGGCAGATTGGGCAAAGGGGCCGCCAGAGCCGATGGCGATGAGATCGTTTTCCGGCTGGATGACGTCGCCGTTGCCGGTAATGATCAGGGAGGCTTCTTTGTCAGCCACGGCTAATAGGGCTTCCAGGCGGCGCAGGGCACGGTCGGTACGCCAGTCTTTGGCCAGTTCTACGGCGGCGCGGGTCAGGTTACCTTGGTGTTTTTCCAGTTTGGCTTCGAAGCGCTCAAACAGGGTGAAGGCGTCGGCGGTGCCGCCGGCGAATCCGGCCAGGACTTTGTCGTTGTAGAGTCGGCGCACTTTGCGAGCGTTGCCTTTCATGACGGTATTGCCCATGCTCACTTGGCCGTCGCCTCCGATGACGACTTTGCCGTTGCGGCGGGCGGATAGGATGGTGGTGCCTCGATATTGTTCCACTTCTATTCCTTTTTGAACTTTGGATTTAGGCTTAATGGGTTGTTTGGGCGGGCGGCGTGAGAGTGCTCCGAAATACACTCCAGAGCCTAAACTCACGCCAACGGTCGTATAATTTGCGCCAAAACCAGAGAGATGGGGGCGTCTGCTACTTTTTCAAGCGTAGAACGATATGCTCGATCTTATTTTCCGCCAAAGTGGTTTTGGCTTCGTTCAGCGCCGGGGTAGAATTGAATGGACCAACCTGCACTCGGTGCCAGGAATCCCCAGGGTTAAGCTCCACTTTTTGGATTTTTACATCTAATCCTAGCAAGATCAGCTCAGCTCGGCGGCTGTCGGCCTCTTGGGCAGAGCGAAACGACCCCGTTTGAATCATATAGCTCTCACCGGCTTTGGGAGCGGTGGTTCTATTTGGTAATGAGGGTTTTTCAGGCTCGCTAGGTGCAACTACTTCTCGGTCGGGCAATAGGGTGTAGAAGTCAAACTTGGGTGTGGATTTACCTGAGGGAAGTGCAGGAGCCTGCACTTCGATTTCTTTCATTTGCTTGTCGGTGGGTTTGATGCCCGCCAGATAATACAGGAATGCCAAAAACAAACCGGTGACAACACCGGTAAATAGCCATACCCAAGCGGGTAGTGTGGATTGTGATTTGGCCAATCTGTTCTCCTACATTTTTTCCGGGGCACTAACACCCAACAGGCTCAAGCCATTGGCAATGATGTTTTTCACTGCAACGGCCATGGCCATACGGGCGTGACGGGTGTTGTCGTCGTCCACCAATACTTTGTTGCTGTTATACCAGGTGTGAAAGTCTTGGGCCAAGTCCCGTAGTGCATAGGTGAGTTGGTGTGGTGCGCGGTTACGGGCAGCGTTGGCCAGAGCTTCGGGCCAGGCGGCTAAGCGTTTGGCCAAGTCTTCTATATTGGGCTCGGGTAAGTTGGCCAGGTTGGCCAGGCCGTTGCTTTGGTCGTAGCTCAGTTTGCGCTCTTCCAGTTCACGCATCATGCTGCACACGCGGGCGTGGGCGTATTGCAGGTAATACACGGGGTTGTCGGAGGTTTGTGAGCGAGCTAGGTCGATATCGAATTCCAGGTGTTGTTCTGGTGATCGGGTTAGATAGAAGAAGCGGGTGGCGTCGCAGCCTGCTTCATCAATCAGCTGTGATAAGGTCACGAAATTACCGGAGCGTTTACCCATGCGGCCGGAGGATAAGGTGACGAATTGAATCAGCGCCACTTGGAACAGGTCACCTTTGCCGGTAAGTGCTTCAATGGCAGCGCGCACGCGGGCAATATAGCCGTGGTGGTCAGCGCCCCATACGTCGATCAGGTTTTCAAAGCCACGGTCGAGTTTGTCCAGATGATAGGCAACATCGGCGGCGAAATAGGTGTGCAGGCCGTTTTCACGAATCAAAACTCGGTCTTTTTCGTCCCCCAGTTCTGATGTGCGTAGCCAAATGGCGCCATCTTGCTCATACACATGGCCACGTTCACGCAATCGTTCAATGGCCTTTTCAATGGCACCGCTTTCGGACAGGGTGCGTTCAGAAAACCATTGATCAAATTCCACGCTAAAGGCATCCAATGTGCTGCGAATAGCATCCATTTGCGCGTTTAAGCCAAAGTCTTGTACTTCGCGGTAATCATTGCCCAGTAGCTCCTGCACTCGTTTGATCAATGAATCCAAGTGCATTTCTTTGGCGGCTTTGATTTCATCGCCTTCACCATCAGGGTCGTCAGGTAGGCCATCCAGAACTTTGGCGTAAGGGTTGAAATACTGGTCTCCAGCTTTTTGGAATAGCTGTTCACCGCAAATTTGAACATAGTCGCCAGGGTAGGCGCGGGAAGGAATGCGTACGGTTTCGCCGCAGGCTTCCAGATACCGTAGGTAAACAGACACTGCCAACACATCAGCCTGTCGGCCTGCGTCATTAATATAGTATTCGCGATGCACGGCATAGCCGGTGGCTGTTAACAGGTTGCCCAGGGCAGAACCATAGGCTGCTCCACGACCATGGCCCACATGCATGGGGCCAGTGGGGTTGGCCGATACAAATTCCAACAGCACCTTTTCACCTTTGCCAATGTTGGGCTGGCAGAATTCAGAGCCGTTTTCCAGCACCTGTTGCACCACAGCAAAGCGCGCTTCTTCATTCATGAAGAAGTTAATAAAACCGGGGCCGGCGATATCGACTTTGGCGATGGCATCGTTATTGGGCAGGTTTTCGATGATTTTTTCTGCCAAATCGCGGGGCTTCATACCAGCAGGCTTGGCCAGCGTCATGGCAAGGTTGGTGGCAAAGTCGCCATGGGCCTTGTCTTTGGTGCGCTCCACCTGCACCCGGCGCGGCGCGGAATCAGGGATGATGTCGGCGGCAATCAGGTTGTCGAAGGTGGTTTCCAGCAGGTTCAGTAAAGTATCTTTCATGGAATCGGCGCTTTGCTACACAAAAATGGGTGGATTGGCATTCAAAATAGCCGCGTATTATGGCGTTTTGACGGGGGGAAAGCCAGATGTCACAAATTCTAGAACCATATAAGCAAATACTGACTAAGTCATTAAGTAAGTTGCTTTATGTGTAGGACAGTAGTGTTGCGTAACAAATGGTTTTATAGAGTTGCCTGCTCTAGTGTCTAACAATTTAGTATGCAGAATGGATAAGTATATAAAAATAAGAACAACGGTACTGGTTTATGCTAAGCGCCATTCGCACCCACCTCAGTGCAGCAACACCCATACAGCGGGTGATCTTTGGGATCTTTTTGAATACCCCGTTTTTGATCGCATTTATGGCAGCGCAAAGTGTCGGCTTGTTTGTAGAAGAATGGCGCCAATTGATGAACCCGTTTTACATGATTCTAGGTAACTATGTATTGGGTGGTGCTCTACTGATTCAAGTCGTTATGGTGTGGCGCCTATGGCCGCGACGGCACAGCCCCAAGGAAATTCCTAAAACCTCAACCTTCTTTGCCATTCTGGTTGCCACTGCTTTATCTTATGAAGCCTTTATGGCGGGAAACCTTACCTTCTCCACTAATTTGGTAATCATCACCATTGTTCCCATTGGTTTGTTGTTGTTGGATTTACGTTCCGTAGGCATCGCATTGTGCGTGGGTATTTTCTACATCACGATGAATGATATTTTAATTCACTCTGAGATCATCCCTTACGCACCAGTGTATTCACCCAACGCATTTGCCAATGGAAAGCATCATATTATGGCGGAAGCGTTACGCACGGGGGTGATGTATGTAAGTGTAGTGGCCTATGGTTTGATGATCGCGGTGTTGGCACACCATTATGATTTTCAGCGTAATACGCTGATTCAATCATCACGCACAGATTCGCTAACTGGGCTTTCCAATCGTCGCTACTTTATGCAGCGCTTACAGGAAGAATGCAGCAGGCAAATGCGTACGCAGCAACCCTTATGTTTGGCCATGATCGATGCTGACCATTTTAAAAAGATCAATGACACCTTTGGTCATGTGATGGGGGATGAAGTGCTGCGCAGCATCACTAACACGCTGACTGAGCATATGCGGGTGCCAGAGGATTTGCCCGCGCGCTTGGGCGGAGAAGAATTTGCCATTGTGTTTACCGATACGGAATTAGACGGTGCAAAAAAAGTTTGCCAGCGTATTCAAGAGAGCTTGAAGCAAATGGCGTTTGTAAGTGGCGGCAATCGCTTTTATGTCACCTTGAGTATCGGCTTGGTAGAAAGTCACGGTCTCGATGGTGAAACTCTTTTACGCCTTGCGGACGCCAATATGTATAAAGCCAAAGCAAGTGGACGTAATACCCTGATTTCCAGTCAAGAAGCCATGGGAGGTGGTCATGAAAAATTGGCTTCAATGGCTTGAGTTATGGTTTCGTGAACAACGGGATGTGAGTGGTTGCTTGGTGCTTTCTGCCTTGCCTCTGCCGCTTTACGTTGTATTTATTGTGATGCCAGTTTTGGCGCAAGTGCAATCTGATGCGCGTAATATATACAATAATGATTTGGTCATGTTTGCACAGTTAGTGATGCTGGCTGTGGTGGCTGTGAATAGTGGTATTGCAGCGTTCTGTTGGCAGAACCGCAGTAGCACCGATGATTATCCAGTCCTTTCCGTATTAACGGTCTGTGTTACCTTAACGGGCGCGATAACGTTAGCGATTGGCTATGGTTATAAAGATTCTCCGTTAATGCTGCTTTGTTTGGGGTTGCTCATCATGATTCGGTTTCTATTCAAACCGAATCTATATAAACCCGTGTTTGTGGTTATGAGCACGATTTTTGTGGTCAACGAAGTGGCCTTTTGGACCGAAGCCTATCCCTATGCGCCATTATTGAATAGTCCCCTCTATGTTGGTGAGCCTCTTACTCCCTGGTGGTCGGTCTGGCTACGGGTAATCTACATAATGATTGCTTTGCCTTCGGTGATACTGTTTATGGTGCTGGGTTATTTTATGCGGGAAGAAAAGCTGGCACTGGAGCAAATGGTTATTACAGACGAATTAACTGGCGTTGCCAATCGCAGTCGTTTTATGCAGCAACTGGAAGCGGAAAGCCGGCGTCATCGTCGCAGCAATAGTCCTTTGTGTGTGCTGATGTGCGACGTGGACTTCTTTAAGAAAGTGAATGATAACTGGGGCCATGCGGCAGGGGATGAGGTGTTGCGGTCTGTCGGCAAAGTATTAAAACAAAGCACTCGATCCCATAGCGATTTACCCGCTCGCTTTGGAGGTGAAGAATTTGTCGTGTTATTGCCTCACACCAAATTATCCCAAGCCAAAAAAATTGCGGAAAAAATTCGTCAACATCTAAGCCACCATATCTTCGGTGAAGGCGAAGACAGCTTTCAAGTTACCATGAGTATTGGGGTGGCGCAGGTTACCGATGGTAATGGTGAGAAGGCAGTGAAATTGGCAGACGACAACCTGTATCGTGCTAAGCAGCAAGGCCGGGATCGTGTGGTATCTGGCCCAGGCTTAACCTCAGCGCAGCTCTGCCCTATATAAATATTGGGAAAATGTGCCTAATTGGGTTACGGTTATAACTACCACCCAAAAAGGAAAAGGCGCTGTGGCAACTCCTCCGGAATCAAAAAAAACGCAACCATTTGAGCAGGCGGCAC
>JBFKSL010000149.1:0-9062 GCA_041626995.1 Ketobacter sp.
GCTCTGCCACACCTGGGCTATAGGCCAGGGACAAATCTCGGGCAGTTTCCGTGGGCTTGGTCAGCTCAACGCTTACCTTGCCGGGACGCGGCTTTGCATGATAATCAAGTGCGGCTTGTTTCAAATCTGACATAAATGGATTCCCATTAACGGGTTTGCAGTACTAAAATCTCTCCACTCCTACGCAACTGGGGTATGCGAGGGTGGGGTAGCATAGCGAAATCACCCCTTGCTCTCAATAAGAGAATGGTGACAGATAGCACTATGAGTTAACCCAGAATGACTTGAGGGCTGATTTTAGTGCATTTTTGATGGTTTCCAGGCGGATTTGTGATGAATTTTCATTTGGAAACGCTTGCGCTGACCGTTTTTTACCAGTTCCGGCATATTGCCCCGCCAGGTTAAACGATCTGACAACCAGCCCTGAGCTTCCAGCACCAAGGTTGACTGGCCAGACGCACGGGACAGAGCAACCACTTGGTCAAATAAAGGCCCTGCCACATGCTTACCGTAGCGCTTTTCCAGCTTAAGAGTGATGTTGCCCTCTAACTCCACCCACACGGCTTTTTTACTGAGAGATACTGATTCCACGCGCCCTACAACCCGAGCATAACCCGCTTTTAGCTGATCAGAATCGCTGGGAACTGCTTTGTAATATGGATGCGCCCAAACCCCAGCGCCATTTTGGCGCGCCAGATCTTCAGCATGGGAATAGCATTCAGCATGAGAGAGGTTTGGTGGAATAGCCACTTGGAATCCAGCACCCTGCTGCAACAACTCAGCAGTAATATTGACACCATGAACATCATAAAGATGGCCTAATATTCGGCCATAGTGATCCGTTTCCTGCTCCCCAACTTTCATGTAAATAGGTTTTTGTTTCAAAAGGTTAACAAGCTGTTGTCGAGCCTGTTGAGCCAGCGGCTCTTCCGCTTTTCCTCGGTTAGCTACCTCTGGTGTGTTAATGCCTACCAGGCGCACTCGGCGACCGTCTTCCAAACGCACCGTATCACCATCGTGAATGTTGGCCACTTGTACCGCTTCCACGGTGGCTTGAGGCGGCAACTCGCACAACCCAAAACTGTAGGACGAAAACAGCCAGCCAATAAAAAAGGCACCCCAAGGCGCCTTTCTGGATTGTTTAAGTAAATTCTTCATCAATCGGTTCAGTCCATCACATAAGCGCATGTTCATTGGGGCGCTATCATAGCAATGGACGATTCAGTCTAAAAGCGCATATGGATCTTGGCCCAAAACTCTCTGCCTGGTTCATTCACCAACACGGGATCGGGGTTGAACGGGTCGATATTGGCTCGGTTTACATGATAGGCGTAGGCTTTATCGAATAGGTTATTGATGCCTATTTCCAAAGCGGCTTTGTCGTTAAACGGATAACGGGAATAGAGGTTGAGCACACCCCAGCCAGCAGAATCCTGCATGTCCTGACCGCTGCCTTGACTGATATCCGCTCGGCTTTGACTGGCATTGACCACCAGTTGCGAGCCCATCAGCCAACCGTTGTTTTCATATTCCACCAGCCAGCGCAACTCCAGCGGCGGCGTTTGCGCGATAGGACGATTATCGGTGGTGTTTTCGCTGTACACATAGGCCCACCCTGCTTTGGTGCGCCAGCTATCTGCCAATTTCAGGCTCCCTTCCAGTTCTCCACCGTAGAGGGTTGCGCTGACATTGCGGTAAATGGTGGCCGTACCATTGTTGATCAGAACACCCTGCTGACCACGGGCCAAGTCTTGCAGGATAAAATCGGTTACTCGGTTGTAGAAGATGCTGACACTAAGGCTGCTGGAAACCGATTCCTGTTTATAACCCAGCTCCAGCTGATGATGTTGCTCTGGTTCCAAATTAGGGTTACCCACCCAGCTTTTGTCCACACCCATCATGCGGGAGAAGCTGGCCAGGTAGCGCTCGGTTGCATCGGCGCTACGAACACTGCGGCTGAGCGATCCAAACAGATCACCTTTCCCCGCGCCACGCTGGTAGTAAACAAAGCCACTGATATTATCTTCAACGGCTTGATCAGAGGTGCTTGCATAGTATTGGCTATAGAGCACATTAGGGGTGGGGCTCATCGCCACCGCAGGCTTTTCATCACCACGACCAATGGAGGCCTCCACACGATCGTAGCGCAACCCGGCTTTCCAGACCCGATGCTCTTTTTCCAACAACCATTCTGCAAACAGGCCAGTTTGCTCCAACTCGGCATCAGGCCAGAGGATCGATTGCAGCATCTGCGGATACTGACCAGCAGGGCCACTGTAGCGCTCTCCATCACGATTGTTAAGTTGGTAATCCATACCCAGGCTTATCACATGCTGCCCAAACATAAGCTCACCCAGCCAGCGACCTCCCAAGGTATCCGATTCCGATGGCGCGCGCATGGACATAGCCATGGGAGGCTGCTCTCGCAAGGAATAGTTATCCATCTGATGGCTCACCTGGCTTTGGTAAGCGTTCGCTTTAAAGCGAGAAAATGGGCCAAAGTCATCATCGCGCTGGTAGCGTAGGCGCATGGTATCCGCATCACTGGACGGCGAATCCATACCGGCACCCGCGTAAAGTACGTCTCGCTCCTGCACGGTTTCCAGGTTCAGCTCTACCAGATCATCCTCCGTGGGCGTCCATCCCAGCATCACATTTCCGCTCTGGGTGGTATAGGCGGTGCGGGTTTCCTCTCCGTTGCCGTCATCGTAGTTATCCGCATCCTGATATTCTGCCAGCAGACGCAGGTAACCGCTTTGATTACCCACAGCAAGATTCACATCCAGGCTACTGGTTTCAGAATTGTCTAAATAGCCAGCGGATAAGCGGCCAATAACATTTTCATCAGGCAGAAACTGAGGGGCTTTACGCTCGAACAGTACGGTACCACCGCTGCCTCCTGGGCCATAGATGACGCTTTGGCTACCTTTAATCACAGTAATGCTGTCATAACTGGAAAGCGCGCTGTAAGCGGTGGGCGGGTCCATTCGGTTGGGGCAGGCATTTTGAATATAGGCGCCATCCAGAATCACATTGAGGCGACTTTGGCTCTGGCCACGAATGATTGGATCGATTCCCCTCCCCCCCATTCTGGCACCGCTGACGCCAGTTTCATCACGTAACAGTTCCGCTGTATCGGCAGGCACGCCTGGCTTGTGGGTGGGTAAAAATAATGGCTCGGCTCTCCCCCCTTCCTTTTCGCCCCGCACAACCAACTCTTCCACCTCAACGATTGATTCGGCAATGGCTGGCAACACCGTGAATCCCATCACGGCCCCGGCAACAAACGGCAAATATCGATACATCGCATACCTCGCATTAAATCCTAACGGATCAAAAAAACAGCTATGCTAGTGGACGCTAAGCACCTTGGGAATGAGACAAATTGTCGCAGGCAGAGAGTATAAGAAGAAGAAAATCAGATAATTAGGCAATAAAAAAGGCACCGTTGGGTGCCCTTTTCAAACGGTCAGTAAGTATTGATAACTTACTTGGCGCGACGGATACCACCGAAACGCTTTTTGAATTTGTCGATACGGCCACCGGTATCCACAACTTTTTGGGTGCCAGTGTAGAAAGGGTGGCAAGCGGAACATACGTCCAAGTGCAATTCGCCTTTCATGGTGGAACGAGTTTCGATCACGTTACCACAGGTGCAAGTGGCCTTGATCGTGTCGTAATCTGGATGGATACCTTCTTTCATGACTTTCTACCTGTTTCAGGCCATGCCGCCACCTGATCTTGCGCCAAGCACCGCATGGAATTATGGGAATTTATCGATACAAGTATCGTATACAAGGGCGCGAATCATACCAAAGTGTGGCAAATTGGCAAGCAAACCAGTAACCTTCTTCATCCATAACAGATAAGCAATTGGATTAACTGAATTTTTTATGGCAACAGCCTCTCCCCACACCATCGTTCAAGTGGCTTTGCCCGTGCCATTACGGCGCACCTTCGACTATATTCCCAGGCCGGATATGGCCGTCAACCTGCTTACCCCCGGCACCCGAGTAAAAGTGCCCTTTGGCAAACGGCAGTTAATTGGTCTGATAGTCAGCCTGAAACCCCATTCCGATTTTGGTGACGACAACTTAAAAACCATAACCGCCCTGCTAGACGAAGAGGCAGCAGTCACCGAGCCGCTATTCAGCCTTTGCAAATGGGCTGCCGATTACTACCACCACCCCTTAGGGGAAGTTTTAAGCCATGCACTGCCCGTGTTATTGCGTAATCAGGAGGACTCCTGGGAAACCATTTCCATTCGCTGGCAACTGACTCAAAAGGGGCGCTTAATTGGGCTGGATCAATTGGCGCGCGCCAAACGCCAAATTCAGGCAGTGGAAATTTTACGCAATCACGAAGCCGGCCTGCATCAACCTATGCTGAAAGGCTTTGATGTACAAACCAGCACCTTAAACGCGCTGGAAAAAAAAGGCCTGGTACAGCAACACCTGGAACGGCCCACCACGGAGCACTGGCACAAAGAACGAGTACTGGCAGAAAGCCCGTTAACATTGAACGACGAACAGCAACATGCGCTGCAACCCATTATTGCCAGCAAAGGTTTTCGCACCTTTTTATTGGAAGGCGTAACCGGTAGCGGAAAAACGGAAGTGTATCTGCAAGCCATTCACCACTGCCTGCAACAAGGTAAACAGGCCCTGGTGCTGGTACCAGAAATTGGCTTAACACCGCAGACCCTGTATCGTTTTCAAAACCGCTTTGCCGTTCCCGTGGTGAGTTTTCACTCCAATCTTACTGATAAAGAAAGACTAATCAGCTGGCGTAAAATGCGCAAAGGGGAAGCCGCGGTTTTACTCGGTACACGCTCCGCATTATTTTCTGCCGCCGAAAACCTGGGCCTGATTATAGTGGATGAAGAACACGACCTTTCCTATAAACAGCAGGAGGGTTTCCGTTATAACGCCCGCGATCTTGCCATCATCCGTGCCAAAACAGAAAACATTCCCATTGTATTGGGCAGCGCCACCCCCACCCTGGAAACCTTGCAAAATGCGCGCAGTGGGCGCTACGAACATTTAACCTTAAGCCAGCGCGCAGGCAACGCAGTACCACCACAATTTCGAGTTTTGGATATTCGCCAAAAAGCCCTTACCCATGGTTTGGCGCCTGAACTCATCAGCGAAATGGAAGCGCGCCTTAAAGCGGGCCACCAAGTTTTGGTGTTCATAAATCGGCGCGGTTATGCTCCTGTGTTGATGTGCCACGACTGCGGTTGGTTTAAAGAGTGCCCCCACTGCGATCACCGCATGACCTGCCATGCCAACCCCGCTCATTTGCACTGCCACCACTGCAACCATCAATCGGCTATTCCAAAACACTGCGGACATTGCAAAAGCACCGACCTTCGCCCGATCGGCATGGGCACTGAACGACTGGAAGATAATTTAAAATCATTATTTACCAAGCACCCGGTTATTCGCATCGATCGCGACACCACGCAACGCAAACACGCACTGGCAAAACATTTAGAAAAAGTAAACAGCGGTCAACCCTGTATTTTGGTGGGAACACAAATGTTAGCCAAAGGACATCATTTTCCCAAAGTGACATTGGTAGCCGTATGCGACATTGATGCCGGTTTGTTTGCCGCAGACTTTCGCGCTACCGAGCATACTGCACAACTATTAGTGCAGGTGGCTGGTCGTGCAGGCCGTGGAGATGATAAAGGTTTAGTGTTTCTACAAACCCACCAACCAGGGCACCCTTTATTACAAACGTTATTAAGCGACGGCTACAACGCCTTTGCCACAGAACTGGGTGATGAACGTAAACTGATGGGCATGCCACCCTATGGCTATCTCGCCTTGTTGCGCGCAGAAAGCGTGGAGCCCAATCAAGCATCACAATTTCTTCAACAAGTTGAAATATGGGTACGCAATCTGGCGCAAGAGCTTCGCGTAGAAGTATGGGGACCAGCTCCTGCTCTGATGCCCAAAAGAGCACGCCGGTTTCGCTTTCAATTGATGTTTCGCGCAGAACAACGTGGGCCGTTACAGCATTTGTTATCGGTGCTAACAAAGCACGTAGAAGAAAATGTTAGCCATCGATTGAAATGGAGTGTAGATATTGACCCGGTGACGCTGGATTAATCCCCCCTTAGTTGGACTTTCTCCACATCTGTACATTTTGCTACATAATTTATCCTTCCAAGCCTAACGTAAATCGCCTCACCCTGATTTAATAGAGAAAAATAATAATGAAATACCAATAGGCTTTCACCTCATGTACAAGATTCCTGAATTTCAAAACTTGGTTGAAATGGCAATTCATCGCGCACAAGTAAGCGACCAGGATACCTATGCAACATTTTTAAAAGACAATGGCGAGAAAGACGATCACGCTAGTTTTCGCTCACTGGATGAAGACGCCAGAAAAATCGCTACAGCATTGACGCAGAAAGGATTATCGGGACGCAATGTGATGCTGTTGTTTCCATCAGGCATCGACTATATACGTGCATTCTTTGGTTGCCTTTATGCGGGAATCGTTCCGGTACCGGCCTACCCACCCACCGGAGCAAAAGATTTGGATCGCCTGCAAAAGATCGCACAAGACTGCAACGCAGCGGCGATACTTTCCAACCACGCATTAAGCTCAGTGATTGAAAACTGGGTTTCGCAACTGGGTTACGAAGATATTTTTCAAACAATCGCCATTGAAGACTTTTTAATTCAGCCAGTTGAAAATGGCTTTGAACCATTTTTCGCACAACCCGATGATGTTGCGTTCTTGCAATACACCTCTGGCTCCACCGGCCACCCCAAAGGCGTAGAAATCACCCATGGAAATTTATTAGCAAATTTTCAACAAATCATTCGCGGTTTTTTGCATGGTAACGAAGCACTGCAAAATACAGATGATTTAAATGTAGTGATTTGGTTACCGCCCTTCCATGATATGGGCTTGATTGGAGGTGTACTCAGTCCGCTGTACCAAGGTGCTCAGCTCACGCTAATGGCACCGCTCACCTTTTTAAAACGGCCACTACTTTGGTTAAAAACCATCGCAGAACAGAAAGCACAAATCAGCGGAGGGCCAAACTTTTGCTATCAGTATTGCGTAAGAAAAATCAGCGAAGAGCAAGCAGAGCAATTGGATTTATCACAATGGCACGTAGCCTTTAACGGCGCAGAGCCTGTGCAGGCGGCCACGCTAAAAAGTTTTTCTGAACATTTTGCTGTTTCTGGATTTAAAGCCAATGCATTCATGCCCTGTTATGGATTGGCAGAGGCCAGCTTGTTTGTGGCTGGATCACCATCGGGGCGAGGCGTAAAAACGCTGCCTGCAGATTTAAGCGCCTTAGCTCAAGGCCGCTACCAGCCCAGCAACGATCCACAACAAAATGCAGCCTTGGTAAGTTCAGGCACGCTGGCAATGGATACCGAAGTGCGCATCGTGAACCCCCGCACTGGCCGTGAATGCAATGAAAACGAAGTGGGGGAAATCTGGATTAACAGCCCTTCCGTTGCTCGTGGATATTGGAATAAACCGCAGTATTCAGAAAGCATCTTTCGTGCACAACTCAAGCACGAAAAATCTGAAAAACATTATTTGCGCAGTGGTGACATGGGGTTTCTCAACAATGGAGAACTTTACGTTAGTGGACGCATTAAGGAAGTGATTATACTTTCAGGTCGCAACCACTACCCACAAGATATAGAACAAACCCTACAACAAGCCAACCCTGCTTTTAAAGCCGGGGCAGGTGCCGCCTTTTCTATCACAGAAGACGGCAAAGAATCCTTGGTAATACTTCAGGAAGTAAACCGTTCAGCAGGAAACCAAGCGGACTATAAACTGCTGGCTTCCACCGGTGTACAAGCAGTTTCGGCTCGCCATGGCGTTATTCCCACTGCGCTGGTGCTGCTCACACGAAGCGCCATTCCGAAAACCTCCAGCGGAAAAATTCAACGGGCAGACGCCAAACGTTTGTACCTGGAAGGGAATTTTGTGCCTGCTTATATATGGCAACCAGGCACAAAGGTATCAAGTAGCAACACACATACTACAGAAGAAAATGAAGACACCATTTTTGATTGGTTTAGCGAACTTCATAATGAGTTACAACACTGGATCGCAGACAAACTGGATATAGAACCTCACCATATTGATCTTGATGTCACCTTCTCTGAGCTAGGCGTGGATTCCATTGAGACTGTTGAAATAATCGATCAACTTCAAGATCGTATTGGCAGAGTTATTCCGGCAACGGAACTATTGCGTTACCCAACAGTGAAAGCATTGATTCAGCATTTTGCTACAGAGATGGAAGAAAAGGCTCTGCAAGAAGCCGACTTGGCAGATGAAACCTAAACAACCCGGCGCCTAAACTCATTAATCGCAAAAACAAATGGATAAAGAATAATTACACACACTCACCTATGGCCTGCTAGATCAAGAACTATACTCTAGGAAAGATCTAGCAGCCCCAACGGTGATTAATCAGGTGTTCCGACTTCCCTCCGGATGGATAACTCTTTGCTTTTTTAGCCTTTTTTCGCTAATCGCCTTGGCTTCCACCAACCCTGAGCAGGTAGGGCCAAGCTCTTATACCAAACAAGCAACCCACGTTATTACGCCATTTACCAATGAAATTAAAATTGGCCGCAACATTCAGTATGCAGCTAATAACACTCGTTCTCCATTAGAAATCGTTAACATTCCCAACGAAGAATGGCAGACAAATATTCGCGACACCATTTCACTTGGCTATCAAACCCAGCCCATATGGTTTGTTGTGAACATTAAAACCCAGCCGGATATTGCCCCTTACTGGATCTTTGAGCTGGGCAATACCATGACCGACCATATTTCGCTGTTCCTATTTAAAAACGGTGAACAACAGCAACAATGGCATACTGGCGACAACCAACCTTTTTGGGAGCGACCGCTTCACAGCACTCGCTTTCAATTTCCACTGGAGCTGCAAGCCAATAGCGATTATCAAATCTTTTTGAGAGTAGAAAGCACTGAAACTTTTGCAATGCCCATGCTGCTTGCTGAACGATCCGCTTTTTCCCTAATGAGTGACCAAC
>JBFKSL010000150.1:0-9020 GCA_041626995.1 Ketobacter sp.
ATCCGCAAAAGGCGATTACCACACTGCTTATAACGATTGGCAAAAAGCTTTAAAAATCGGTGATAGTGTACCTGCTCAGTTGGCACTGGATAATCTAAACACAAAGGCTCAACAGCTGTATCGTCAGGCTCTTCGGCTTGAATATGTAAATTCCACCAAAGCAAAAGCCATGTGGAGAGAGGTTACGCAGTTATTACCCCCTGGTACGGAGTATCACACCAAGGCAAGCTCAAAACTCGCCTGGTACGAAAAATGGGGCTCTTAACCGTGCGTTTGGTACTGTTATTGTTGTGTGTTTCGATAGCTTCCTGTTCGTTAGCCCCTTCTAGGAAAAGTACGGAAGGCTTTCAGGATCAGGTGACGCAAGAGGCAGAACGTAAAAAACTAAAGCACCACTATGATCTTGGTGAGCGTCTTTATAAGAGTGGCGATCTCGACTCTGCCATTAGTGAATTTCAAGCAATGCTGCAGATAAAGCCCGAACAAGAGCTTGCTCTTTATCGTCTGGGTACAATTGCTTTTAAGCAGCGCCAGTTTGATGAGTCAGCCACTTATTTTGAACGGGCGATAGCTTCAAACCCAAAGAATAAAAAAGCTCATTATAATTTAGCCAATATCCGCTTGATGCAGGCGGAAAATCACTTCAAGTATTACACCTCATTAGTTGATAAAGATACGGATATCAGCCGGGTTTCAAAACTGGTAGCTGATATCGACAACTTTAATACCAGAAAAAATAATAACAACAATCAGCAGGCTGGCTCATTGGAAGCGCTGGCCGGTGCATTAAAAAGATAAGCATGCGAGCACTATCACTTAGCTCAAAAGGCGATAAATCAGAAAAAAATGAAGACGCTTCACTGGTTTTAGCCAGTAGAGGGCTGTTTGTTATAGCCGACGGAGTAGGGGGCGGACCATCTGGTGATTTTGCCTCCAGAACATTGGTTGATGATATCTATGAGACCTGTTCACAAGCGGAGGTCACTGAGCAATTATTAGAGCGTGCGATTCAGTCTGCTAATGAAAAAATTTTTTCCGCTGCCCAGTCTCCTGAGCTAAATGGGATGGCAACCACAGTGGCCTGTGCATTGGTGCAAGATAATAAATTGATAACCATGCATGTTGGTGACAGTCGAATATATCGGGTTCGTAATTCACATATAGAAAGATTGACTGAGGACCACACTAAACTAATTAAAAAGTCTGATGACCAAGAGAAGCATGTGGTTACCAATGCCATCGGCCTGAGAAAGCACGTGAAAATTGAGGCGGGCTATCATGATATGGCAGAAGGTGATGCTTTGCTGCTGGTAACCGATGGGATCAGTGATGCAGTAAATGATGAGTTAATATCAAAAATACTGTTGGATGAAAGCAAGTCGTTATCTGACAGATTAAATGATTTGATCGGCACAAGCGAAGAGTTGGGCGGTAGAGACGATAAAACGGTTGTGTTTGTTAAGAGCTGCTAGAAATGAAAATAAAAAACGATAAATTACGCTCTAAACAGTACGGTGTTTCAATGATTGAAACGTTGCTGGTGCTACCGATTATATTATTTCTCGGTTTTGGGGTGGTTCATCTTGGTTTGATTTTTCAGGCACAATCCAATCTTGAATACGCAGCGTTGATGGCGGCCAGGGTGGGGGCTGCTACCAGTATTGATGTGGGCCTTATGGAGCAGGAAGTATGGAATAGAATGGAAGCTTCTCGCTATGTTTCAAATCCTCCAAGAGATATTCGTATAGAGGTGCTGAATCCAAATCAGGCAATGTTTGATTCTTGTGGGGCCGAGCCAACTTATAATACGCAAGGATGTTTTCCATTAAACCGATGTGAGATTCCAAACTTTGGGTTGCAATATCGTTCGCAAGCTGAGGATTGCGATGGCGTTTCTATTCAAGATGCAAATATTCTACGTATTCGAGTTCGTTATCGGTTCGTTAGTGGTGTCCCGTTCCTTAATCGAATAAATTTTGGTGGCGAAGACATCGATGAGCTGGATGGTGAAAACGATGGCGCAGAGGATGCAGGTATGTTTGTAACGGCCGTTGCAACTGTACGCATGCAGTCTCCAGCACGCCGTACCATAGATAATAACGACAATATTCTGTAGTGCTTATTTAAACCGCTTCAACAAACTAGACGTATCCCAGCGGCCGCCACCCATTTTCTGCACTTCAGAATAAAACTGATCTACGAGCGCTGCTATGGGCAAGTGTGAGCCATTTGCTCGGGCCTCCTCAAGGCAAATAGCCAAATCTTTACGCATCCAGTCCACTGCAAAGCCGTGTTCATAAAAATCATCATTCATAGTCTTGTGACGATTATCCATTTGCCAAGATTGAGCCGCACCTTTGCCGATTACATCAAATACTGTTTCAACATCCAGGCCTGCTTTTTGCGCAAACTGTACGCCTTCTGCCAAGCTTTGGATTAAGCCCGCAATACAAATCTGATTTACCATTTTTGTGAGTTGGCCGCTGCCTACTGGGCCCATCAACGTTGCCTGTCGAGCGTAGCAATCCAAAATATTCTTCACTTGGTTGAATGTGTCTTGCTCACCGCCACACATTATGGTCAGTTGGCCGTTTTCAGCGCCTGCCTGGCCTCCGGAAACGGGAGCATCGATAAAGCCAATGTTTTTTTCGGTTAGTCTTTCTGATAGCTCACGAGCTACCTGTGCAGAAGCCGTTGTGTGATCAATTAGAATTGCGCCGGACTTAATGGCTTCTGCCGCGCCGTTACTTCCGCTAATGACCTGTCGCAGATCATCATCGTTACCAACGCAGGAAATTACAACGTCAGCATTTTCTGCTGCTTTCGCAGGGGAGGGCGCGGATTTACCTTTGTGTTTGCCAAGCCACTCATCGACTTTGGATGTTGTGCGATTGAAAACGGTAACTTTATGCCCATGGGCAGCCAAGTGACCCGCCATGGGAAACCCCATTACACCCAATCCAATAAACCCAATGTTCATTTTTTGCTCCATAAAAAAAGGCTGCCGAAGCAGCCTTTCATCATACCATCTTATCGCTTGTCTAGCGGTACAAAGTCTCGCTTTGGAGAGCCTGTGTACAACTGACGTGGGCGACCAATTCGGTAGGAGCCGCTGATCATTTCATGCCAGTGTGCAACCCAACCAACGGTACGTGCCAACGCAAAAATTACAGTGAACATGCTCGTTGGTATACCAATCGCTTTAAGGATGATGCCAGAGTAGAAATCCACGTTAGGATACAGTTTCTTCTCAACAAAATAGCTGTCGGAACGAGCAATGTCTTCCAGTTTCATGGCCAGTTCAAGTAGTGGATCTTGAATGCCCAGTTCACTCAACACTTCGTGGCAAGTCTCACGCATTACAGTAGCACGTGGGTCGTAGTTTTTATATACGCGGTGACCAAAGCCCATTAAGCGGAATGGGTCATTCTTGTCTTTTGCTTTAGCAACAAACTTGTCTACGTTGGAAACATCGCCGATTTCGGTCAACATATCCAACACTGCTTCGTTGGCACCACCGTGAGCAGGCCCCCACAGTGCTGCAATACCAGCAGCGATACAGGCGAACGGGTTGGCGCCAGAAGAGCCAGCCAAACGCACGGTAGAAGTGGATGCGTTTTGTTCGTGGTCGGCGTGAAGAATGAAGATCTTGTCCATAGCTTTCGCCAGAACAGGGTTCACTTCGTAATCTTCGCATGGAACACCGAACATCATGTGCAGGAAGTTTTCCGAGTAGTTCAAGTCATTACGTGGATACATGAATGGCTGGCCAAGCGAGTACTTGTAACACATGGCTGCCATGGTAGGCATCTTCGCAATCAAGCGGAACGCTGCGACTTCACGATGACGCTCATCGGAGATTTCCAGTGAGTCATGATAGAAAGCAGATAGTGCGCCAACAACACCACACATAATTGCCATGGGGTGCGCATCACGGCGGAAGCCTTGATAGAAGTTGCGCAGTTGCTCATGCAGCATGGTGTGGTTGTGAATAGTGTTTACGAACTCTTCTTTCTCGGTGGGGGTTGGCAGCTCTCCATATAAGAGCAGGTAGCACACTTCCAGGTAGTCGGAATGTTCAGCCAGCTGATCGATGGGGTAGCCGCGGTGCAACAGTATACCTTTACCGCCATCAATGTATGTGATTTTGGATTCACAGGCTGCAGTGGAAACAAAGCCTGGGTCATAGGTGAACACACCTTTTCCAGTCAATTGGCCTACATCTACAACGTCCGGGCCAATGGTTCCGGAATAAATGGGAAGATCAAGTGTGCTATCGCCTATTGTTAACTGAGCGCTTTTCTCAGTCATAATACTCTCCTGTGCTCGGTAAGTAGACAAATCTGGCAGGTTTCGTGCCGGAATACTTCAAGATTTCGCCTGATGGGCCAATTCTTGCGTCTACGTGCTCGTTAATGTGGAGCTTGTACGTGTTACTCCAGCGATTCCAATCAATTGGTGCTGGGTTTTGGTGTAAAAACCAAATTCTAATGGGCACCATAACATGGTTCGTTCCGACCCAAGTTAAAGTGGTGGCCAAAACTAATCACTCAGGAAAAGTTTGTCAATTTATTTCAGGCCCATCTGGTTGTTTTGCACTCAAATGAAACAGGATTGGCCCAACAGTCCCATTATAGTGCAAGGTTTCCACCCCATGGCACGGTAATCTATAACTGCTTGTAATTCAAAGCCAGACCACACATTGTCTAATTGTATTTCAAATGTGATAAGTCTATACTTCGGCCCCGAATAAGAGAGGGGTGCAAAATTCGGGGTTCTGTAACTCGCTAATTTTACTTACCTAACTGTTCTTGGATCTTCCTTCAACGCTCCTTGTGGAGCCTCAGTCACAGTGGTTAGAGCCGTGAAAAGTCAACGACCTGTTAATCTAGATTTATCGACGATTAAGTTTCCGCTGCCTGCAATTACGTCTATTACGCATCGTATTTCAGGTATAGCGATATTTTTTGGTGTGGCCTTCCTTATATGGGGATTAGGCTTGTCGCTCGAAAGTGAAGAATCTTTCAACCAATTGAGAGAATGTCTGGACAGCGTAATCGCTAAGTTGATTATCTGGGCAATTTTGGCCGGGCTTATCTACCATTTTGTGGCTGGCTGTCGCCACCTTCTTATGGATTTGGGCTATTTCGAAACCCTAGCCGGTGCTAACGCTCTCGCCAAGGTGGTTATCGTATTGTCTGTAGTATTGATCGCACTAGCGGGGGTTTGGGTATGGTAACCAGCGTTACAAGTTTCGGTAAAAGCGGTTTATCTGATTGGATCGTGCAGCGAGTTACTGCTGTTGTGCTAGGTGTGTACTTTCTGTGCATGATGGGGTTCTTCCTGTTCACGTCCGATCTTACTTATGATCAGTGGTATGCGTATATGACAACCACTTATATGCGCATCTTTACATTGATTGCTCTTGTATCATTGGCTGCCCATGGCTGGATTGGTGTGTGGGCTATCTCCACTGACTATCTAACTGTGCGCCAATTAGGTAGCGCTGGAACGGCCATTCGTTTGGTGTTTCAGGCTGTTTGTGCATTGGTGGCCATTGTATATGTGGTCTGGGGCATTCAGATTTTGTGGGGTATTTAAGCCATGTCAAAACTACGTACATTAACATTTGATGCAGTTATCGTAGGTGGCGGTGGTGCCGGCATGCGTGCTGCTCTGCAGTTGGCCCAGTCAGGTCAAAAAACTGCTTTGATTTCCAAGGTATTCCCAACCCGTTCTCATACGGTATCTGCTCAGGGTGGTATTACCTGTGCTATTGCCAGTTCTGATCCCAATGACGATTGGCGTTGGCACATGTATGACACCGTTAAGGGCTCCGACTATATTGGTGACCAAGACGCGATCGAATACATGTGTAGTGTAGGGCCTGAGACGGTATTCGAACTTGATCACATGGGTTTGCCTTTCTCACGTACTGAAGAAGGCCGTATTTATCAGCGTCCTTTCGGTGGACAATCTAAGAATTTTGGTGAGGGTGGCCAGGCTGCTCGAACCTGTGCTGCTGCCGACCGTACTGGTCATGCTTTGTTGCACACCCTTTATCAGCAAAACGTTCGTTGTAACACTAACTTCTATAACGAATGGTATGCAGCTGACTTGGTAACCAATCAAGACGGTGCTGTTACCGGCGTAATCGCTATTTCTATGGAAACTGGCGAAGCTGTTTATTTCAAATCAAAGGCTACCGTATTTGCTACTGGTGGTTCTGGCCGTATTTATGCGTCTACTACCAATGCTCTGATCAATACTGGTGACGGTGTTGGCATGGCGTTGCGTGCTGGTTTCCCTGTGCAGGATATCGAAATGTGGCAGTTCCACCCAACCGGTATTGCAGGTGCTGGTGTTCTGGTAACCGAAGGTTGCCGAGGTGAGGGCGGATATCTGGTTAATAAAGATGGTGAACGCTTTATGGAGCGTTATGCACCAAACGCCAAAGATCTGGCTGGCCGTGACGTAGTTGCTCGTTCCATGATGCAAGAGATTCTCGACGGTCGCGGTTGTGGTCCTGACGGTGACCACGTTTATTTGAAGCTTGATCATCTGGGTGAAGAAGTGCTGCATAAGCGTCTGCCTGGTATCTGTGAGCTTTCTATTACCTTCGCATCCGCTGACCCTGTTAAAGTGCCCATTCCGGTGGTTCCAACCTGTCACTACATGATGGGTGGTATCCCCACCAATATTCATGGTCAAGCGCTGACGCAAGATGCTGATGGCAACGACAAGATCATTGATGGCTTGTTCGCTGTGGGTGAAGTTGCGTGTGTGTCTGTACACGGTGCTAACCGTCTGGGCGGTAACTCGCTGCTAGACTTGGTTGTTTTTGGTCGCTCCGCCGGTATGTTTATCGAGAAAGCGCTGAAAGAAGGCATTGAGCAGCGTGAATCTTCCGAGTCTGATCTGGAGCGTGCCGTGTCTCGTTTGGATCGTTTGGAAAATACTACTTCCGGTGAGGATGTGGCTCAGCTGCGTAAAGACCTGCAAACCAATATGCAGAATTGCTTTGGTGTATTCCGCAAGGGCGATCTGATGGTTGAGGGTGTTAAAAAGCTGGAAGAGCTGCGTGCCCGTATCGCTAACACTCACTTGGAAGATAAGAGCAAGGCATTCAATACCGCGCGCATCGAAGCGCTGGAACTGGATAACCTATTGGAAGTTGCTGAAGCAACAGCCATTGCCGCAGAAGGCCGTAAAGAAAGCCGCGGTGCTCACAGCCGTTACGACTACCCTGATCGTGACGATGAAAACTGGTTGGCACACTCCATCTATGATCCAACCACTAAGAAGCTTAGCAAGCGAGCCGTTAACTTCTCGCCTAAGCAAGTTGAAACATTCCAGCCCAAGGTTCGAACGTATTAAGGTGATCGCCCATGTTGCAGGTTAGTATTTATCGCTACAATCCGGATACTGATTCCGAGCCGTACATGAAGGACTACCAAGTCGATACCGGTGGTAAAGACTTGATGGTGTTGGATGTTTTGGCTCTAGTAAAAGAACAAGACACCACAGTGGCTTATCGTCGCTCTTGTCGTGAGGGTGTATGTGGCTCCGATGGTATGAACATGAATGGCAAAAATGGCCTCGCATGTATCACTTCCATTTCCGAAGCAACCAACGGAAAAGGTAAATTGATTTTGCGCCCTTTGCCTGGTTTGCCCGTGATTCGTGATTTGGTAGTAGACATGACGATGTTCTACAACCAATACGAAAAAATTAAGCCCTACTTGGTTAACAACACCCCTGCGCCGCCCATTGAGCGTCTGCAGACTCCTGAAGAGCGAGACAAATTAGACGGACTGTACGAGTGTATTCTTTGTGCGTGCTGTTCAACTTCCTGCCCTTCGTTTTGGTGGAATCCAGATAAGTTCGTCGGCCCTGCTGGTTTGCTGCAGGCCTATCGCTTTATTGCAGATAGCCGCGACACCATGACAGAAGAAAGGTTGTCCGATCTGGATGATCCCTTCAGCTTGTTCCGTTGTAAGGGCATTATGAACTGTGTAAGCGTTTGTCCCAAGGGGTTGAACCCAACCAAGGCAATCGGACACATTCGTTCAATGTTGATCGAGCGTGGCACATAAACGTTTGTTTATTGGCCGGAAATCTATATAATTCCGTCGTCTTTGCCGCCTAAGCAATTCCCTTTAGGCGGCACCTTAAAAAGACGCTACACTAGATGTTGGGAATAGCAGGGACATCCCATAACTAATGTTTGGATGATCTCTGTCGGTTTCCTTGCTCCGCCCAAAAAGCGGAAGCAGGTTGATTATTAACCTTAGGGCTATCGGTAAAACCGAACTATCTGCAAGCGCTTTTGGCTCAACCCGCCAACCGCAAACCTAACATGTCGTCATGTGTCCGTTGCTGCTTCGCGTCGATACAGATAGTGTCCTAATACGACACGGTGGTCTGCAATGGATGATAGTTTGATGTATCGGCAATGGAGTACGTCGCACCTTTCAGGTTCGAATGCTGCCTATGTCGAAGAGCTATATGAAGCGTATCTTCAAGATCCAAACTCTGTGCCCGATCAGTGGCGCGACAATTTCGATAAGCTGCCCAGGGTAGCGAGTACGGAACATGATGTTCCTCACTCAACTATTAGAGAGCACTTTCTCTATCTTGCTAAAAATAAGAACCGCGCACAGCCACTGATTGTTAGCAGTGTTTCCTCTGAGCACGAAAAGAAGCAGGTAAAAGTTCTTCAGCTGATTACCGCTTATCGAGTTCGAGGCCATCAAAAAGCCAATCTTGATCCTTTGGGGCTTATGGAAAGGGAAGCGGTTCCCGATCTTGAGTTAACTCACCATGGATTATCTGCTGCAGATTTTGATACTACCTTTCAAACTGGAAATGTATTTCTAGGCAAAGATGAGGCGACTCTAAAAGAGATCGTTGATGCCCTGGAAAAAACCTACTGCACCAGTATTGGTGTAGAGTACATGCACATAGTTGATACGGCCGAAAAGCGCTGGATTCAACAACGTATGGAAAGTGTTCGCTCC
>JBFKSL010000151.1:0-8952 GCA_041626995.1 Ketobacter sp.
CATGTGCTCCAAAATCGGAACAAGCTGACCTTGCTCCAAAGCATTAGGATGCCAAAGGGTTTGTTGTGATTGAGACAACAAATCTGAGAATTTCATCAGTTCATTACCGCCTTAAAGCGTTTGTGTTGTTGTACCGGCATGGCTTCTCGAATTTCCTGCAACCAATCAAAATCAAGATCGGCCACGGCAATACCAGGGCCAGTTTCAACTTGCGATAAAACCATTCCCCAAGGGTCTACAATCATGCTGTGACCCCATGTTTGCCTTTTTTCTGAATGCCGCCCACCTTGATTGGGTGCAATCATAAATGACTGGGTTTCAATGGCCCGTGCGCGTATTAATGATTCCCAATGGGCCTTACCCGTTCGATAAGTAAAAGCAGAAGGTACCGCAAACATGGAGCAACCTTGATCACATAGAGCACTGTACAACTCGGGGAAGCGCAGGTCATAGCAAATGGTTTGCCCAAGTATGCCGACATCGGTTTGTACGGCGATGATCTGATTGCCAGGCTCAATTACCTTGGATTCTCGATAGCTACCTTGAGTATCTTTTACCTGCACATCAAACAAATGTATTTTGTCATAGCGGGAAACCTGAACCCCGCTGGGGTTATACACCAAACAGGCAGAACGCACACGCTGCCCTTCCACGGGCTCGCCATCACTCGTTTTCACCATGGGAATAGAGCCGCCCACAATCCAAATTTGATGGCTCTGGCTTTGCTGCGACAAGAACTGACTAAATAATTGCTGATCGCGCTCTTGCTCACCCCATTTGCGCAAGTTATCGCTATCCAATACGGCAAAGTTTTCGGGGAGCACTACCATTTGGCAACCGATATCGACTGCTTGTTGAATCAATTGCTCCGCTGAGGATAAGTTCGCTTCCACATCGTAGCCACTTACCATTTGAATGGCGGCTACTCGATAATTTTTCACTTTGCATTTCCTTCTGGGGTGCTATCGTTTCCATTGCTCATCACTGCCTCGCCCACCTGTTTGGGAATGATACTGAAGGAATCTTTCACCTCATATTTGGGATTTTCAAACCCACCAGAAACAGCGTATTTAATGGTAGTTAGCTTATCGAACTGGTCACCTAATACTTTTTCCACTACATATATAGTAGCAGCTATTGGCACACCACCGATCACCGCAGCGGGCAAAATCAAATTACGGGTTACTGGTACGGTTACGTCCAGGTTTACATCAAGCTGCTCTTGTTTTAAATCCACATCACCATCCGCACGAAGCTTTATCGAAGGAGAGTTCAACGCAACATCCTGAATTTTCAGTATGCCACCGTTTAAACCAAACCTACCTTTAATATCATCATAAACCATTTCAGATTCACGCAAATCGTCAAAATTCAGCTTCAACCGACGCATTACCGTTTCAAAGTTTAAAGCTCCCCATAGTTTACCCGCAGCATTAGAGCTGACATTGATAAAGGTGCCATCACTTAATTCAACATCAAGATTGCCTTTGGTTCGTAGTAATGAAAATTCCGTTGGCGCCCCTGGCCAATTTAAATTGGCATTAGCGGTGGCCTTCTTGCTCGTTAAGGAAGGTGGGACGCCCCAGACTTTCATGGCATCTGCCGCATTTTTTGCAGATGCATTGACTTTAATCTGTGAATAGCGGCTGCCATCTTCTCGCTCTAACCAACTTCCACCTCCCTTTACGGTTACGCCATTCATCGCCGCATTCAACTGTGAAACATTCAATCCATTGGAAGTCGGATCAGCCTGTATGTTCCAATGGCCGAATTTGGCATTGCCATAATTAAACTGCGCCAAGGTGATTTCCAAAGGAGGAAAAGACAGCGGAGACAAATCCATTGCTTGCCATTCAGTATCGCTATCTACTTGTTCGGATTTTGGAATATTCAAATACTCAACATCCAACACCACCGGCTCGGTCTGCTGAGAATAAGCCACGTCTTGATTTAGCAGATAATGAGGCAGCGTTGCATTACCTCTTACCATGCTGTTATTTACCGCCAACAGCCAAGCATTTTGTTTTGCTCTCACGCTAACGTCAGTAGCACCAAGCTCTATTCCAGCCAGTGTTAATTTTTTGATGTGCAAATCAGAAGAATCAACTAAATATGGAATGTCATTATCTACCGGCTCATTATTTTTTTTGGACTCTTTAGCTAACTGATCAAGAGCAGGCCGCCATAACTGATCATCAAACTCAGACAAAACGCCTTTAATCAGCAACGCGTCAACTTCTGGCAAAGGCGCCTCACCCGCCCCAAATAACACATGACCTTTTTGCAATTTGCCTTCATGGGTTTGCATCGCCATAGCAAAGCTATCGCCATAACTCAGGTTAAGCAGAGTAGGCTTTTCATCCAGAGTGAGATTAAAATAGAAAGGAGCTTCTGATTCT
This sequence comes from Ketobacter sp., assembly GCA_041626995.1. GTDB lineage: Bacteria > Pseudomonadota > Gammaproteobacteria > Pseudomonadales > Ketobacteraceae > Ketobacter. The sequence goes on from JBFKSL010000151.1 coordinate 2,400, forward strand.
TTTGTTTTAGCAAAGGGAGCAGGCAACGCGAGTTCAGCTCCCACCATATCCGATGTCAAATCAAAATACTGCCTCACATTAGGGTCGCTGGAATTTAGAGGAATATGCAAACCGAACTGATAGTTCACATCGCCACTAAGCAATTTAAGCACAGAGAGTGGCTGCCATTTTTGTACTTGCTCTAGGGCGGCGGAGCCATTAACCGACACTATGATTTCCTTTGCATCTTCAAGGCTTTTGGTTTCAATACGACCGTTAAAAGGCCCATTTAGAACCTTTCCGGTTATTTGTTCTGCCACTAAACCCTTGGTTAAACCAAACTGTACTTTACCTTCCAGGTTATCAAGCTCAAGATTTTGGCTGTTAATACGTAGCCAACCATTTTTCACATCTATATCTGCATCTGCCTGAAGCTCTACCTTTGATGCACGATCCAACGGCACTTTTATATTGAGATCAACGCCCAGCTCGCCTTTAGCATCCAAGTCTTGAATAAAACCTCCCAACAAATCTGCCAGCGGCGTTTGCTTTAATACATTAATACCCGTATCGGCCTGACCACTGGTCTGCACTTTGACATTAACTTCGGGCCGAATCAAATCCGTTAGGTACGGCGCATACACCATTCCCTGCTTTAACGTTTGGTCATAATAGTTGGCGGTAATCACCTCAGCGATGACTTCTGTACGATCTACCACTACATCTGCCACACCATTTTTTACAGGCTCCTCCCAGTCCGGTTGAAACTGAAGCACAGCATCCTGGGCGGTAAATCCCAACACCACAGCCAGAGGTTCAGGCAAATGAAACTTAGCCGGGCCATGCACCAGAATATCACCACGTAACAGGTGTCCATCAATGATTGCCGTATCAAGCCAATGCAATAACCCTTCGGGTAAAATGCCCGCAGGCAAGTATTTAGAAGTTTGCTTACCATCGGCATTGCGCAAGGTTGCTTGCAATTGAAGAAAAGGGTGTTCCTCTTTTTGCTTAGGCAGGGTTAACGAAAACTGCGTTACAGCTTGAGCATCTTCTGTGGCCGCTTGTATGGCATCTGATTGCAGAATAATGCCTTCATCACTCAGCTGAAGTTTGGCGCTGGCTCGAAGATGGTTAAGGGTTAACTGATCTCGAAACAAGCGCGGATAAGACAACTCCATATACTCTTCCTGTAGCTGGAACAGGAAGAGGTCTTTCTTACCCCACAATTGAATATCTAAACCATGAAAACCCGGAACAAATCCGAAGGATCGGTTCTTAACTTTCGCCAGTTCCAGAGCGAAGCGGTAATCCTGCACTTTCTGTTCTTGCAAAGTTAATTCTAATACCAGGTTGCGAATACTACCTGCAGGGCGGGTCTTCTTAATTAATTTAAATAGTTTTCCTTCGTTCTTACCGATGGCAAGAAAGTAATTTATCCAAGGTGATATTTTTATATTGTCTGCAAAAACGGTAATTTCTTCTGCGCCGTCCACCGCAGGTTTGGAATGGAGATGTAAAAACTCCGGGCGCCAAATGAAATCGGAGGTTTCCATATCCAGATTTTGCAGCGTAAGCTTCCATTCGCCTGGTGCCGGTTTCAACCATCGCGCTTGACCAGTCAGATGCTCCACAAAAGGCGGTTTCACCTTGTTTGTGGTTTCCATACCAATATTTTGAATGGAGAAACTGCTCACAAAATCACGAACAACTCCTTGGTCTAGGTTAAACCAGAACTCTCCCGCTCCTCTCAAGCTAGTTAGTGTTGCTTGTGATAGGGTACGCTTCTCGGGAGGTAGCCAGGGCAGCCAATCACCCTCGTCAATTTTTGCGTAAATTTCTCCGTTGGCCGTGCCCTTTTTAAACAAGGTGCCACTTAACTTGCCTTTAAGATGCAAAACCAATTGGCTCGGCCCATTAGCCACTACATCACCCGTCAGGTAGCGACGCCGGTTGCCCGATTCAAACTGAAGTTTTTTTAGATTTACATTGATTGGCTGATCGTAAAGACCAGAGATTACCGCACTGCTGTCCGTGATTAATAATTTGCGCTGAGCCAGCAGCAAGTCCAAGCCATCATCGTCTGTGGTGGTTTGTTCTTTGGTAGATGGAAGCTGTATCCCTTCAATTTCGACGCCACCATTTCGATAATGAAGTTTGCCCTCGGCGCCATGCAAATGAAGTCGTATTCTAGGTGCGAGGCTAAACAGGCTGTCTAATAGGAGTATTTCTAGATTAACACTTAAAGCACTTAAACCCGGCCCCGTTGCGCTATCCGAACGCAGTGTAAGATTATATAACTGCAACTTAGGCGTTAAGCCTTTCCAACTGCCGGTGATACTTTCCAGCTCCAGTTCAAACGGCGTTTTTTGATTAAAGTAATCGACGAGTTGCGGTTGGAAATCATCAATTTGATAAACCAGTTCTCTGGCGATGCCCACAACAATGGCGCTGAGAACGACCCATGCTACTGCCAATGTCAGCAGTAGTTTAATCAGCCCGGAAGCAGCTCGTTTCAACGCGGGCTCCCGCTACATGATGACCACATCGAACTCTTCCTGAGAATAGAGACTTTCCACTTGGAAACGAATGGTTTTGCGGATAAAGGTTTCCAGCTCGGCAACGTTAGAGGATTCTTCATCCAACAAACGATCCACAACCGCCTGAGAGGCAATCACCAAAAATGATTCCACTTCATAAGCACGGAACTGGCGCAGCACTTCACGAAAAATTTCATAGCACACGGTTTCAGGTGTTTTTACAATGCCGCGACCATTACAGGTGGGGCAATCTTCACACATGATTCGCGCCAGGCTTTCGCGAGTGCGCTTGCGGGTCATTTCCACTAAGCCCAATTCCGAAACCTGGGTGATTTTGGTTTTGGCGTGATCTTTTTCCAGGGCCTTTTCGAACATGCGCATCACCTGACGTTTATGTTCAGGATCTTCCATGTCGATAAAATCAATGATTATAATGCCACCCAAATTGCGCAAACGCAGTTGCCGGGCAATGGTTTGAGTGGCCTCAAGATTGGTTTTGAAAATGGTTTCTTCCAGGTTGCGGTGGCCTACAAACGCGCCGGTATTCACATCAATGGTGGACATGGCTTCGGTTTGGTCAATCACCAAATGGCCGCCAGATTTTAATGGCACTTCCCGTGCCAGGGCTTTTTGAATTTCCTGCTCCACACTGTAAAGATCAAACAGCGGACGCTCGCCTGGGTAGTGCTCCACAAGGCGTTCGGTATCGGGAATGTATTCGCGCACGAACTCAATCACTTTGCCGTAAGTTTCCCGAGAGTCGATGCGCACTTTTTCCACGCCAGGGCGAACTTCATCTCGCAAGGTACGAACGGCCAACGCCAGGTCACGATGGATCAAGGAAACCGGATTGGAGCGAATCATTTTTTCATTGATGGACTTCCACAGTCGACACAAAAATTCCACATCTCGACGCAGAGATTCTTCATCCACACCTTCGGCCGCAGTCCGCAAAATGAAACCTTTGTTGGGAACATCTTCGCGCTGATCCAGAATGTTGGTCATCAAATCACGTAAGCGATCACGCTCTTGTTCGTCTTCAATACGCTGGGAAATTCCGATGTGTTCGGTGTAAGGCATGTACACCAAAAAGCGAGAGGGTATGGAGAGGTGGGTGGTAAGACGAGCGCCTTTGGTGCCAATCATATCTTTGGTCACCTGTACGACTATTGGCTGGCCTTCGGCCACCAAATCGGAAATGTTGGGTACGCTATCACCATTACCATTTCCGCTATCTTCGCCTTTGGCTGGATGCCAGATGTCTTTGGCATGTAGAAACGCAGCCCGCTCCAAACCGATCTCCACAAAAGCGGCCTGCATGCCAGGAAGCACACGGGCTATCTTGCCTTTATAGATACTGCCCACTAAGCCTCGTTTGGCGTCACGCTCCACAAACAGTTCCTGCACTACCCCATTTTCCACCACGGCCACGCGGGTTTCCATGGGGGTTACATTCACTAACAGCTCTTCACTCATCAAATGGTTTCCCTGTTCCAGATGGCAACGTTGGCTTGCCGTAAAAGTTGGGCGGTTTCATATAAGGGTAGCCCCACTACGGCGCTGTAGCTTCCACTGATATTTTCCACAAATACCGCTCCCAAACCCTGGATACCGTAGGCCCCGGCTTTATCCTGGGGCTCTCCGCTATTCCAGTAATCCAGCACTTGTTGCTCACTAATTATGCCAAAGGTAACGTTGGTAATGGCATGAGCCAAGTCGCACCGCTGCTCGCCGGCCAGGGCTACTGCGGTTATGACCTGGTGAGTGGTTCCAGACAGGGCCAGCAACATTTCAATAGCCTGCTGTTGATTGGCAGGCTTGCCGAGAATCTGATCGTTCATAACCACGGTGGTATCGGAGCCCAATACCGGTGCCATACTCAAACCGTTGTTGCGCACGTGAACCAACCCAGCCTGGGCTTTTACTTTGGCTAACCGACGAACATAAGCCAACGGCGCTTCATTGGGCAAAGCACTCTCATCGGCATCCACCGAAAATTGTTTAAAATTCACCCCAATTTGCTGCAAAAGCTCTGCTCGGCGCGGAGAGGCCGAAGCCAAATAGATCATAAAGGCACCACTTCGTTAGGCTGCGATATCGCGGTTTCGAACAAACCCCAAGAATAATGTAACAAAGGGCCAAACCGCCGCAGAAACCAATACCGATGTCCAATACCAGAGGGTCCATGGTGTCATATAGACCGCACGCATGACCATTATGTTCACTAATTGATACAAGCCAACCAAGACCAATATGGACAAACATTGCTGCCAGATGGGAAATACCCGAATACGCAAATGCAATACGTAGGAGATGTAGGCAATTAGGGACAGCGCCAGGGCATTTTGGCCCAACACTGTGCCCGTCATAACATCCAGCAGCAAGCCCACACACCAACCCGTCACCACGCCAATTTTATGAGGAACGGCAATCACCCAATATATGAAGACCAGAGGCACCCAGGCTGGACGTATAGTATTTGCCCAGTCGGGCAATGGGGTGATGGCAAATATATAGGCAACAATAAGAGTGAAAACCACAACGCCGATGGATTCAGAAGGGCCTCTAGTCATTGCTGGCCTCCTCCTTCAAATCTGTCTCAAGCTCTACCGTTTGGGATTGCTCAATTGGTTCCACAGCAGTTAAATCCCTACCTTCTTCTGAGAACACCAACAGCACATGGCGCGAACGATCTAAGTTGGCCATGGGCTTGGCTTCCACAATGGCAAAGGGCTGGCCAGGATCATGTTCCACCTTAGTCACCACACCCACCGGATAACCTTTTGGAAAACGGCCACCGAGGCCAGAACTCACCAGCAAGTCTCCGAGGGAAATATCTGCGGTATCTGGCACATGAATCAACGTCAACCTATCTAACGTACCCGAACCCACTGCGATGGCCCGCACGCCATTGCGATTAAGGTGAACCGGGATACCATGGCTGATATCGGTGATCAATAACACGCGACTGGTAAATGGGCCAGCTTCCACCACTTGCCCCATCAGGCCTTCTGCATCCAACACCGCCTGCCCAACATACACATTATCGCGAGCACCTTTGTTGATCACTACTTCGTGGCGATAGGGGTCCGGATCAACCCCAATGATCTCCGCTATCAACACCTCGTCGTCCACTATGTCCGACGCGTTCATCAACTCCTTTAAGCGGGTGTTTTCCGCCAGAGTGGAAGCCAGTTTTTGCACCCGACGCTTCAGTACCAGCACTTCCGATTGCAAGCGAACATTTTCTTCTTCCAGGGAGGAGCGGCTGCGCACGCTGTCTTCGGACCAATTGGCCAAACGCGCAGGAATATCGGCCACATATTGAACGGGCGCAGTAATGATATTGAGAGTAAAGCGCACCGGATCAAGCCAATTAAAGCGGTGATCAATAAAGATCATAGTGAATGAAATCACAGCAAAAAGAATCAAACGGTAGCGATTTGCTGTGTTTTGTCCGAATATGGGCTTTATGGTTTGCTTCTCCTTATAAACGCAAAAGCCGGCCCCCGATAAAGATGGCCGGCTTGGCTGGCAATTTGTTGAGCAGAATGGTTAATCCACGGAGAACATGTCAAATCCGCTTCGATCCATCATCTCCATTGCCTTGCCACCGCCACGGGCCACACAGGTTAATGGATCTTCTGCCACAATCACCGGCAGGCCGGTTTCTTCGGCCAATAATAATTCCAAGTCACGTAAAAGCGCGCCACCACCAGTGAGCACCAAGCCACGCTCAGCAATATCGGAAGCCAACTCGGGCGGCGATTGTTCCAACGCACTTTTCACCGCAGAAACGATTTGTGAAAGCGGTTCCTGCAGCGCTTCCAGAATCTCACTGCTGTTTAAAGTAAAGGAACGAGGCACACCTTCTGCCAAGTTACGTCCACGCACATCGATTTCCAACAATTCTTTACCGGGGAACGCACAACCGATTTCCTGCTTGATGCGTTCTGCGGTGGCTTCGCCAATCAGGCTGCCATAGTTGCGACGCACATACGTAACAATCGCTTCGTCGAATTTGTCACCACCCA
>JBFKSL010000152.1:0-8941 GCA_041626995.1 Ketobacter sp.
GGAGGTTGTATTCAGCACGAGGTATTTTGGTGCGCCAGACATTTGAACGCCACCACAACGCCGTGGAACGAGACCAAGCAGAATTCCACTTTATGCAGCAGGAACCTCGTTACTTTACTCGCATTGAGGACTTGAAGAACTACAACAGGGAAACAGCCGCAATGGTTCGCCGATACCCACACATCTTTGGCATTCACCAACCACTGGAGGCACTAACACAGCATCTACCAGACACCGATGAAGCGCGCAAAGCAATGAATGAGCTTCGCGAATACCTCGAAATGCAAGGGTTGCCCGCTATTACGATTGATATTGAGAAAGGCGGCTACCTGTAATCGTCCTGCTTCTTATATCCTTGAATCTACTGACAAACCAATAAATCTACGTCCCTAAATAAGGGGCTTTTCAATATCCTGAATCACTCAACAACATTTTCTCAGTTTTAATGACATTCATGACCTGAATCAAACTCTTGATATTTCCGAATCGGTACCTTTATACTACTGAACAACGATGTTGATTATAAAGATTACTGTAGGAGCCATAACCATGTCAGCACCAGCAAACCCCATGTATTTCGATTGCGATAATCACTTTTACGAATCCGCCGAGTCCTTTCTACGCTACCTGCCAGATCGTTATAAAAAAGCGCTGCGGTTTATTGAGCTAGACGGTAAAACCAAAATGCTGGTGAACGGCAAATTGTCTGATTATATTCCTAACCCAACCTTCGAAGTGGTAGCGGCTCCAGGCAGCACCGTAGAATACTTAAAGGGCAATAACCCAGAAGGCAAATCCTATCGTGATTTTATGCAGCCTCAACGTTGCATTCCTGAGTATCGAGTTAAAACCGAAAAACGCTATGAATTATTGGAAGAGCACGGCCTATGCGGCACTGTGATATTCCCTACCCTGGCATCGGTGGTAGAAGGCCATATGTATGAAGACCCAGATCTTTGCCACGCCATGATTCACTCGCTAAACCAGTGGATGCTGGATGAGTGGGGCTTTGGTGAAGACGGTAAATTCTTTGCCACCCCGGTAATCACCCTAATGGATGCCGACAAAGCCTTAGAAGAAGCCAAGTGGATCGTGTCAAAAGGCTCCAAAGTGGTATTGATGCGTCCTTCCTTTGTACCAGGCAAGCTGGGCCCTCGCGGTATGGGTTCTGCAGAATTTGATCCCATCTACGAACTGCTGGCAGCCAACGATATCATTATTACGTTCCATAACTCCGACAATGGCGTGTACGACATGTACGAGCGCCATCAGAAAAGTGAGCTGGGTTCTCAGGGCGAGTATCAACCTTTCAAGAAAACCGACCCTCTCGAATTGGTGATGGATTTGAACCAACAAACCGTTGGCCATAACCTGGCTGGTTTGGTGTGTCACGGTGTATTCGACCGTCACCCCAACTTAAAAGTATGCTATGTGGAAACCGGCGTGGCTTGGTTGTATCCATTATGGGAACGCATGGCCCACGTTTACAACATGGCACCCCAGCTATTCAGCCGTCACCCACATGAAACCATTCGTCAGCATGTTTGGTTCCACCCTCACTTTGAGGAAAACCCCAAACGCTTGATTGATCTGGTAGGTGTGGATCACGTTATCTTCGGTAGTGACTGGCCACACCCAGAAGGTTTGGTTCGCCCCGCGGACTGGGTGGAATGCCTGGAAGGCTTAAGCGAAGAAGATAAAGACAAAATTATGCGCGGCAACATGATGAACCTGCTGAACATCAGCCTGGACTCTGAGTCGCAACGGGCGGCTAGCTAAGCATTTTTGCAGTGTGAGGAACCTATATTCGGTTCTTCACACTGCAATTCCTACCCGCCTAAACCACTCCAGTGGATTGATTGGCTTTGCTTTTTTTCTCAGTCTTAACCAACTTCAACGGTGGCTCTTCATACACCGCCTGATAGGTAAGATTCACCACCGTTTCTGACGTTTTCGGCAATAGGTAATACATGCCCAACGCGGCCAATCCCAATGGCCCCGCTTTGCGCTTATTGCGCGTGATGATCATATCCAACATCCAGTCCACCGCCTTTTCTGGAGACATGGCCGGGGTGTACCGATAAATGGCCGTGGGCGCAATCATCGGAGTGCGCACCAAGGGATAATTAATGGTAGAAAAGCGCACGCCCGTATGGGCAAACTCATTGGCCGCCACCCAACTCCATCCTTCCAACGCCCATTTCGACCCCAAATAAGCAGAAAAGCGTGCAGGGTTAGCCATCACCCCCACCGAGGTCACATTAATCACGTGGCCTTCGTTGCGCTCCAACATGCCTGGCAACAAATTCATGGTCATACGCAATGAACCAAAGTAATTAAGCTGCATGGTGCGCTCGTAATCATGAAAGCGATCCAAGGCAAACTTGATGGAACGGCGAATAGAGCGTCCAGCATTGTTAATCAAGATATCCACCCGCTCATGATCCGCCAGCATGGCCTGACACACGCGATCGCAATCCTCCATATCGGATAAATCCGCAGGATAGGCAAAGGCTTTACCACCCTCTGTAGAAATATCCTGCACTATGGCATCCAGCTTATCTTGAGATCGGGCCACCAACAGTACAGTGGCACCCGCCTGAGTCAGCTTATGAGCCACTTGGGCACCAATGCCAGAGCTGGCACCGGTAAGCACAATCACTTTGCCTTCAACCCGTTGCTGCAATGCCTGCTCAGGAGACGCGATGCTTTTCGCATTCCATATCCAATGATCTTTTGCACGCTGAAAATAGGGCAGCACTTTAGGTCGACGAAATAGCACTTTCTTGCTCATGAAATTTCTCTTTTAGCGTTCTATTTTGATATTTAACTAACACTTGTTAGCCTACAATAATGCAGGAGGACCAAGCTGTCAAACGGCCAACTGATCAATTTTTGTTAACTTACAACCGTGTTACACTACCATTAACTAACAACTGTTATCTAACCTATGAGCAAACAAGATACCCGCCACCGAATACTAATGGCTGCCCTGAATCTGGTGGAAAGCGGCCGCCCACCTACGGATCTGGGCCTACGAGAAGTAGCAAGGGAAGCCGGTATCGCCGCCCCATCCATTTATAACCACTTTAAAAACATGGATGAACTGGGCTTAGCCCTACTGGATGACCGCCTAACTCGAATTCGCTCCCTGGCCAGGCAAGCACGTCAAAAAATGGCAGGAGCAGAAGTGGAAACCGTCATCAACGTGCTGATGCAACAGTTCTATCTGTATATGCAGAAATACGAGCCCACACTGCGTTTGATCATCCAACAATGGTTTAATCCTAACCCAGAATATCGCAACACCATTCGCCGGGAACTGGCAGCCATTCGGCAAGACTTAACCGACAACATCCAACACCGCAACAACAGCCGCGACAAAGAACAACTGGCTATTGAGTCTGAAGCCATTTTATCACTGCTAATTGTTTATTTGATTGATGCGCTGGATCTGGATAGCGAAAAACGCCAGCAACGTTTGCAGCGATTGGAAAAGCAATTATTGATGCTGGCATGTGGCAGCAAAGCCTCCGCGGCGGCCCTTGATCCTCCCCAGGATTTCCCAAAAACACGCATTGATACTTAATAACTGGGAATTTTTTGCCCCCACCCCCCTCTAATCGGTATGCTAGCTCACTTCACTGAACTTCGATGTACATCATGCAAATGAAAAAACTCGCTTCATTACTGATCATTAGCCTTACCGCTTCTCCTGCATTGGCGGAATCTGAACAACCCTCAGCCCGCCCTTCTGCCGCCGAACGCACCTTCGAGCACATGCTGGATAACGGCATGAAAATCGTAGTGCGGGAAGATCACCGCGCTCCGGTGATGGTGTCGCAAGTGTGGTATCGGGTGGGCTCCAGCTACGAACACGCGGGAGTAACCGGCGTTTCCCATGTGCTGGAACACTTGATGTTTAAGGGTACCCCAAAAGTACCCAGTGGCGAGTTCTCCAAGCTGATTGCCAACTATGGCGGCAGCGAAAACGCCTTTACCAGCTACGACTACACCGGCTACTACCAGGTGATGAGTGCCAACAACCTGCCACTTAGCCTGGAATTGGAAGCAGACCGCATGACCAACGCCATCATGCCCGATGACGAGTTTGCCAAAGAAATTGAAGTGGTGAAGGAAGAGCGCCGCCTGCGCACCGATGACAAACCCAATTCCGTCGCCTACGAACGCTTTATGGCGGCGGCGTATTTGTCGTCTGGCTATCACAACCCGGTGATTGGCTGGATGCATGACCTCAACAACATGACAGCTCAGGATGCACGCGACTGGTATAAAAAATGGTACGTGCCCAACAATGCCATCCTGGTGGTAGTAGGCGATGTCAAAGCCACTGAAGTCTTCGAATTAGCCGCTCGCTACTTTGGCCCTATTCCCGCGGGCCAAATACCCAAGCGGCCATTAAACAAAGAAGTGGCCGGTAACGGTGAACGCCGCTTGAGTGTGGACATCCCCGCCAAAGTGCCTACCCTGTATATCGGCTACAACACCCCCGGCATTAATACCGCCGAAGACCCCAACGATATTTACGCCCTGCGCATGCTTGGCGGCGTGCTGGATGGCGGATACAGCGCACGCATCGAAACCGAAATGGTGCGCAACCAGCGTATTGCCACCAGCGCCGGTGCCGGGTATGGCGGCTTTTCTCTGGGTGATAGCCTGTTCTATCTCAGCGGCATACCCGCCGACAATTACAGTATTAAACAATTGGAAGAAGCGTTCGAACAACAAATCGAACGTCTGCAAACAGAGCTGGCACAACCGGAAGAACTAGAACGAGTGAAAGCCCAAATCATTTCCGGGCTGGTGTATCAGCAGGATTCCATTTCCAGTCAGGCCAATCAAATTGGACGCATGGAAGCCATTGGCCGCAGCTGGAAAGAAGCCGACGCCATGGTGGAAAAGTTATCGGCTATCACGCCTGAACAAATTCAAGCAGTGGCCCGAAAATATTTGGTAGACGCCAACAAAACCGTCACCGTGTTGAACCCTCAACCACTATAAAAACGCAACCCGTTCCATAAGGATTAGTAACACATGGCCGAAGACAGCCGCATCAGCCGACGTAACCTTTCCATCATCATCTTTGTGGTGTCCATTTTTATTGTGGTGCTCTATAACCTGCCCGGCAGCCGTAAACCTGGTGAAGTGGAGCCTGGCCCCATTGTGATGCCCGACCCAATCCCTACAACACATCAGTCAGCAGACACACCCGCTCTCACCTCTTTGGAATTGATCGAAAAAGCCAAACCCAAATCCCACCGAATTCATATTGAATCCTGGCAAACCCCGAAAGGTGGCAAGGTGATGTTTGTACGCGCACCTGAAATCCCCATGCTGGATGTGCGCGTGGTCTTCGATGCCGGTGCTGCCCGCGATGGTGACCTGCCTGGCCTGGCCAACCTGACCAGCGCCATGCTGACCGAAGGTGCTGGCATTGCCGATGTGGACACCATTGCCCGACACTTTGAGGGCTTGGGCGCCAGCATCAATACCAACTCTTATCGGGATATGGCGATTGTTAGTCTACGTACCTTGTCTGATATTCAGTTCCGCGACCCGGCATTGAGCATGTTTTACGATGTGGTTTCACAGCCCAGCTTTCCTGAATCGAGCCTGGAGCGCTTACGGGCCCAGCTAATGCTTTCCTTGCAGCACGAAAGTCAAAGCCCAGGTTCGTTAGCCAAAAAAGCCTTCTTTAAGGGCTTGTATGGTGAGCAGCCCTACGGCATTCACCCCAATGGCAGCGAACAAAGCCTGAATTTAATCAACACCAGCAACCTGAGCCAATTCCATCAGCAGTATTACACTGCCAGCAATATGGTGGTGGCCATGATTGGCGACATTGATCGCCCCCAGGCAGAACTGATCGCCATGCAACTGGATAAATTACTGCCCCAAGGCACCCCGGCCGCTGAACTTCCCCAGCCATCACCCCTAACCAGTGCGAAACAAGAACACATCGAGTTTCCCTCCAGCCAAACCCATATTCTGGTGGGCGGCATCGGCATTCCACGAGGCCATCCTGATCACTATGCCCTTATGGTGGGCAACGAAATTCTTGGTGCCGGTGGCTTCAGCTCTCGCTTAAACCAAGTCATTCGCCAAGATAACGGTTTGGCCTACAGCATCTACAGCCACTTTGTGCCCATGTCGGTTGCCGGCCCGTTTTTGGTGAACCTGCAAACTCGCAACGAACAAAGCCAACAAGCCATCAGCCTATTGAACGACACGCTCAAAGACTTTATCGACAAAGGCCCAACCGACGAAGAATTGGAAGACGCCAAGCGCCACATGCTAGGCAGCTTTCCCCTGCAAACCGCCAGTAACGGCAATGTGGTGGATTATCTAGGTATGATTGGGTTTTACGATCTGCCACTGAACTACCTTGAGCAATATCCCGAGAAGATTGCCAAAGTCAGCGCCAAAGATATTAAGAAAGCCTTTCAGAAAGTGATTAAGCCCGATGCCCTGCTTACTGTAACTGCCGGCCAAACAGTGCAGCCAGAAACGGCAGCAGTTACTCAGGCACCCTAAATGGCGAAACCGAAAAAAACCAGCAGCAAAAGCGAACTGCGCATTATTGGCGGCCAGTGGCGAGGACGACGCCTGAGCTTTCAGGCAGAAGAAGGGCTGCGCCCCACCCTGGATCGCTATCGAGAGACCCTGTTTAACTGGTTAATGTATGACGTGGAAGGTGCCCGCTGCCTGGATCTGTTCGCTGGCAGCGGTGCATTGGGACTGGAAGCACTTTCCCGTGGTGCCAGCCAAGTGGACTTTGTGGATGCCAGCGCCCAGGCCTGCACCAACATTCGTTCTCACCTAAAAACACTGCAATGCCATCAGGCACAGGTTCACCACAACAAAGCAGCAGACTGGCTGAAACACCAAACATCACCCCAAGGCTACCAGCTGATCTTCCTTGACCCACCGTTCCACCAGGATCTGCTGCAAAATATCGTCTACCTTCTAGAGCATAACGGCTTTATTCTGCCCACCACCAAGATCTACCTGGAGGCCGAAGCCGAGTTCAGCACCAGCAAATTGCCCCTCCATTGGCGTACTCTGAAGCAAAAAACCAGCAAGAATAAAATATTTTTACTGCTGGAATGCCCATCACCACAAATACTGTCTGACAAATCAATCACATAACAAAACCAAACCTAGCCCAGTTCTGAAACCGATCTTTGCAGCATCGGCAAGCCATCACTATTCTTAATTAATAGAACTAGCGAGGTTGTGAGTATGCCCATTCCGCCGGCAGTGGCAGATCGACTCTCCTCTCAGGGAATCGACTATCAAATCATTGAAGACATGAACGTTTCGCACCTGCATCAACTATGCAGCAGCGACCAAGTGAGTAATAACCAAGTGGTAAACCTGATCATACTTCAAGATTCATTGGGCCGGGTGCAAGTTATGGTGCCCACCGATTGCCTATTGGATTTGCAAAAGCTGTGCGAAGACAAAGGTCGCAGCCTTGTGGCAGTAAGCCCGGATACTTACGAATCTCTCGCTCGCTCTCAAGGAGTCGAACAACTGCCCGGTATACCCATCGGTGAAATGCCATTGATCGTGGATAAACGCCTGCTGAAGCCCGACCAATTATTTGTGGAAGCCAGCAACAGCGGCCAGTTCCTGAAACTGAGCCAACAAGATTTCGTAAAAATGATCGAGAACGCCGATGAGTGCGATTGCTGCGTGCCTCTAAATCGAATTGCCCATAACCCCAACGACAAAGCCGCCATTGAAAGCTCTGTTCAGCGCTTTACCCAGCTGCGCTTAAAGCGTCGATTGGAAGAAACCCTGGAAATGCCCCCACTACCAGATACCGCTGAACGCATCATCCAATTGCGCATCGACCCGGATGCCGGTGTGGGTGACTTGGCCGAACTGGTGGAAAAAGACCCCAGCCTGGCCGCTCAGGTAGTAAGCTGGGCCAGCTCGCCCTACTATGCTGCGCCAGGCGCGATCCGCTCTGTGCACGATGCAGTAGTACGGGTATTGGGTTTTGATTTAGTGATCAACCTGGCATTGGGCTTGGCACTAGGCAAGTCCTTAGATCTACCCAAAGACGGTCCCCATGGCGTTACCCCTTATTGGCAACAGGCGGTGTATTCCGCCACCATGATGGAAGGTTTGGTAAAAGCCATGCCCACCGATGATCGCCCCTCCATGGGGCTGGCTTATCTGTGCGGCCTGTTATCCAACTATGGCTATTTGATCCTGGCCCACATCTTCCCTCCCCACTTCACAGCAATTAATCGCAACATAGAAGCCAACCCTCACCTTGACCACTTCTACATTGAGCAACACATGCTGGGTGTCGACCGGGAAATACTGAGCAGCCAACTGATGGATTGCTGGAACATGCCAGAAGAAGTGGTGTTTGCCTTGCGCTGGCAATACCATCCCGACCATCAAGGGGAACACAGCGCTTACTCCAAACTGATGTATTTATCTAATCAACTGCTGCGCAGCGCTCAGTTAATCCATGGCCCAGCCCATACACTCCCTGATTCTTTGTTTGAAGAATTGAGCATGGATAAAGAAGATGCACTTGCGGTGCAAAATAAAATTGTCAGCCAGAAGGATGAGTTGATGAGTATTGCGAAAGGGTTGGCGGGTTAAACGGTCACGCAAGCAAAGCTCATAATCAATCAGGAAACACCGCCCCCATCACCTTACCCATAAGACCAATGGTGGAGTTGGGAAACTGTCGAAACAAAAAGCTTAGTGCTTTTGAATCTGTTCCCACATAAACATGAAGACGCTCTTTTTCAACCGCGCGAAGAATTTGCGTTGCAGCTGCAACGGGGGTAATACCCAACTTAAAAGATCGGAACTTTTGTAGTCGTTCATCATTGGCATGACTGTTCTTTGCAATATCCGTATCAATTGCACCGGGAAACACCACTGTAAC
>JBFKSL010000153.1:0-8896 GCA_041626995.1 Ketobacter sp.
AGCAAGAAGGAAAATGAAACACCCAGGATACTCGATATAGTGGTCGTTTTTTGTCTTAGTAGTGTTTTATAACCCCAGCGTACAATCATTTCATAAACCCTTCATGTCGCGTTATGCAACGCAGTAACGGGATCGCATTTTCGCAGCTTGAGGTAAGGAGCTAGTGCGCCGAACAGCGCAAATAAAGCAACCATACCGCCAACTTTGAGCAAAACAAGGGGATGAAATACCGCAAAGTAATAAATGGGACGAACAGCTTCAATTAGTACTGATATAAAATTGGCAATAATCAATCCGCCGAGGAATGAAACACCGAGAAGCACACAAGACAAAGATATTGTAAATATAAGCAAAGAATGGGTTTTAAATCCTAGTGCCAACATAACGGCGAAATCACGCTGATGTCTAGTGACCGCTGAAAACATCAATAGACTAATTAACAGCGACCCCAGAATAAAACCAACAGTGGTAAGTAAGCCCAGTATCGGCTTATAGAACCCTTCACCAAGTTTTACATCATTTGATGCAAGCACTTTAGGACTGTACACATCGACAGGTGGGATTGATTGCTCAATACTTTCCTGTACCTGGAGATATGATTCCTGTTTTTTTACCTTTATAAGAAGAAAGCTTAACAGAGGGAATGAACTTAGATCAGACGCAACCTCTGACTCTAAAAAGAAATCAATTAATCCATCATAATTGATAAATGCGAAAGGCGTCATGAATGCCGCTTCATTGGTGATTCCGGAGACGGTAAAAGCGAAATTCGATACAACAAATTGATCTGAAACTTTAAGCTGATACAGTTTTGCCAGTGTTTCATCTATTACGATAGTTCTACCGCGGCTCTCCACCTTGCCATCGATTACCATAGACGGACCGCCATCAGTATCATATACAATCAAATATACCGGTGTTTGTTTCTTAGACTGTTTGTATATGATGGGTAATGTGGTGATCGGGTGTGTAGACTCAACCCCCTGTATGTCTTCTATTTGTTCTCTGACATATTGCGGGATAACCGAACGGGTAGCCATAAAGTTAGTTACGTTGGCTTGCACTGCAATTAGATCGGCATTTCGATTTAGGGTAGCCTGTTCTAACTGAATGTATTGGCCCTTCTCAAAACTTTGTAATACGAGAATGACTGAGATAGCGGCAGATAAGGCCAAAAGCGTAATTGCAGTATTTGCCTTATCATATCGCAATTGTTTTAGTACAAAAGAAACCATCCTCAAAGCCAAAAATCACATATCACTGAAGCAGTTTGCAGCTTGCGATATGCGCATAATCTCATGCTCTTCAAGAGAAAGAAGAGCAACAAGCAATTCCTTGACAGAAGGAATATCGGCTCTTGTTGAAAGATAGCGATATAGCTCTATTACCTGTTGATGCTGATCAACAATCACCTCTATAACTTGATCTGCATTCAACTCAGAAAAAGGAGTGTCACAATGCACATGCTGGATAATCGGTTGCTTGTTAATGAATTCGTAGCACCAAGTGTTGAGCGCATGATCATTTCCAGACCGCTCGAATCCTGTTAATGCAGCGGTTAAGCCGTTTTCATGCTCAGAAAGATAATCAATAATTATTCTTGCCCTTTCATCGGTGTTTTTATCTGAGCAGTGAATCAAGCATCGACTGAGATGGATATGGAACTCTTTTGTCCATCTCAGTACATCCCTTAGGGTTTCAACTTGCATAAGTATTTCCTCTTGCACAGATAAGACATTAATTGGATTCGGGTGCTATCGGGTTACATTAGGATATTTGAAGCCACTCGGATAGCTCCGTATAGTCTGCGTGCCCCGATAGCACCCGAATCCAATTAATGTCTTAAGGCTATTTCCGTTTATTATCGGGTGGCGATTGATGGCAGCTCCATGGTTCATGTGTGGCATTATCATGGATATTCTCATCGACAAATTTGTAATATCCCTCTTTAAAATGAGTCCACCAATCGTGACCAATTTCAACTGCGTGCTTGGCTAATATATCTTCTATTCCATCCAAACAAAGTCGAGACGCATCGTAAGCGAGATTAAGCACCTGGGATGTTTCATCGTATGACACTGCATCAAGGCCGTACAATTTATCAATTTCTTCTACTGCATCATCTATGTTTGCTTCGCTTTTTATATCGAGCTTTAGGTGGCGCACGACCAAATTAACTTCGGATACACCCAAACGGTGTTCAGTCTCTTTCATTCTCTGATTTCCTCATCGGCGTGGCGTTTTATTACAGCAGTGCGCCACATGTTTAGAATTCGCTTTTATGTTTTCGTCAATTTGTCGTTGCCAACTCAGCTTCCTGTGGCTCCACCAACCAAGTTTAAGTGAAGCGCCATGCTTCTCCAGTATGGAAATGACCTCATCAATATTGCGCTGAGAAGCATCATAGGAAATGTTAAGTGATGTCTTTTCCAGATTAAGTTGAAAATTGTCTATATAGGAAAGCCCATTGATTTCCTGAGCAATCAAACTCACATTGTTTTCGGTTAAGCCATCCAGACTCAGCTTATGCGTCGTTAGAAAACCTGGATCTACTTCAGATCGATGGGCATTCATATGGTTTGCCTCTAATAAAAGAATACGAATTTACTTTTTGTGCGGGTGTGATGGCGAATTATTCGTTTCAGACTGGTGATCCATCATCTGGCCCATCATCATTTGCATTATGCTCATACGTTCTTCCATCATGCCCATACGTTTCATCATTTCCATATCATTCATTTCATTGGGCATGTTTTTCTCTTTACCGGACATTTGCTTACCTTTTCCCATATTCATACCCTTGTTCATCATATGCATCCCTTTTTGCATCGCTTGCATATGTTCTTTCATTAATTGATCCCTTTTTCCCTGATCTTTTTCAGACTTGATTTTTTTCATCATGCTTTGCATTTTTTCCATGTGGTTATGCATCTCCATCATCTGTTCATGGCTCATCATCATGCCACCTTTCATAGACTGGTTTTTATCTCCGTGATTATGATTCTTATCGGCATAAACTGGCGACGACATTACAGCACTAACAAGTACAGCTGACAGGAGTGACTTTTTCGAAATCTTCATAGAACGATCCTCATTTGTTGGAAACAGTATTCTCATTGGTAAATTTTGGAATCCAAGCAGGTGTGGACTCCATATAGCGACGATACTCATCGCCATATTCTTCAATCGCCATGCGTTCCTCACGCTTGGCTAATCTCACATAGACCACAACCAGTATTGGAAACATTACCACTGTGGGAATAGTCGGCCACTGCAAGAGAAAACCGAACATAATTACTATAAATGCTACGTACTGAGGATGACGACAGCGCGCGTACCAGCCGGTAACCGCTAAAGAACGATTTTGTTGTGCTCGATGAAGAACGCTCCAAGCTGAAGCGAGTAGGAAGAATCCAGCCACAATCAAAACATTACTCGCTATATGCAAAGGATCAAAATGGGCATTGCCTTCGAATCCAAAAATGGTATGCAGCAGGTGACCATTTTCGTGCGAAAGAAAATTCACACCAGGATAATTCTCCGACAACCATCCTGACAGAAAGTAGATGGTGAGTGGAAAGCCATACATTTCAGTGAATAAGGCAACAACAAATGCTGAAAAAACACCCAAGCTCCGCCAATCCGTTTTGGTTTTCGGTTTAACAAAGCTAAAAGCAAAAAATATAAAAATCGCCGAGTTCAGTATTACGAGCATCCAAAGGCCGTAAGAGGATTCACCGTGCATTTTTTATTCTCCCGTTTATTGTTTAAGGGCGGTTTTGACCTTGTCTACGACCTTCTTCAAGGCCCCGTTGGTACGCATCTTGTTCTGATTCAATTTCTTTATGCTCGTGACCTCCGTGACCTCCGTGACCTCCGTGCATAAACACATGCATGAGAGGACATAGCAATAAAATCAAAAAGGGTAGAAACTCAAACAAATGAGCGCGATGTTCCACTAAGAGAAAGTAGCTAACTGCACCAATAAGCCCTAATGCAGCTAACCCCTTTGGTGTAAACCAAAAAGACTGGGATTGATGACTCATAACTGTCTCCTTTTATTGAACTGTAATTTTGGCTTTCTTAAGTAAAATGGAGTTGCCTATTACTGATAATGAACTTATGGTCATCGCAACAACCCCAATCATTGGATGGAGCAGCCCTAATGCAGCAACGGGTATTGCGGCAAGGTTGTAAAACCAAGCCCAAAACAGGTTTTCCACAATTTTCTTAAAAGTGGCTCGGGATAAGAGAATGGCTTCAACCAGCTTGGTGAGTTGGCCTTTAACGAGGGTAACGTCAGCAGCTTCAATTGCGACGTCAGCTCCAGCACCGATCGCTATTCCGACATTAGCTTGCTTTAGAGCTGGCGCATCGTTTATTCCATCTCCTACCATCGCTACGCTATTACCGTATTTATCTTGTAATTGTTTTACAGAATCTACTTTTCCTTCTGGTAAAACGTTTGCTAGTACCTCATCAATACCAACTTGTTCGGCAACAAATTTGGCAGTTCGCTCGTTGTCACCTGTCACCATAACCACATGAATATTAAGTTTGTGCATGGCTTCGATAGCCGATTTTGAATCTTCCTTTATCGTATCTGCCACAGCGACAACCCCTGCTGCCTTTTTATCTATGGCCACCAACATGGCGGTTTTACCTTGAACCTCCAGTGATCTTAAAACCTCATCTAGCTCACCTAATTGAATGCCCTGTTCATTTAAAAGCCTACGACTCCCAACATGCACTAATTGATCATTTACAATTCCCTCTACACCACGGGCAGTGAGCGAGCGGAAGTTTTTAAGTTCTGGTATGACAAGGTATTGCTCTCTGGCCCCTTGGACAATCGCCTGAGCCAAAGGGTGTTCAGACCCACCTTCTACAGCCGCCGTTGCCATCAATAGCTGTTCATGAGTGAATCCGGTGCTTGGAACCACATCAGTTAGTGCAGGCTTTCCTGAAGTTATGGTTCCGGTTTTATCGAGCACTACGACCTTAATGTCTTTTAATGTTTGTATGGCTTCACCTGATCTAATTAGTACGCCGCGCTCCGCACCAAGGCCAGAACCCACCATTATTGCCGTAGGTGTTGCGAGACCAAGGGCGCAGGGGCAGGCAATTACCAAAACCGCTACTGCTGCTAATATAGCTGCAATGAGGGGTGTTAAATTGGGATCAACCCAGGGTAGAAAGCTGCCACCCCAATCAAGTACCGGGCGTAGTGTGTCAGCAAAGACTATCCAGGAAATAAAACTTAAAATCGCTACACCTATTACTGCCGGAACAAAGGTGGCCGTAACCCTGTCCGCAAATTCCTGAATTGGTACTTTGGAGCCTTGAGCTTGTTCCACCAATTTAATAACTTGAGACAAAAACGTATCAGCGCCAATTTTAGTTGCCTTTACTTTTAGAAGACCTTCTTTGTTAATAGTGGCGCCTAGAACTGAATCTCCTGGCCCCTTTTCTACTGGCACTGATTCACCGGTCGCAATAGATTCGTCTAGGTGACTGTTTCCATCCACAATTTCGCCATCTGTAGGCACTTTAGCTCCCGGCTTGATGAGCATCACATCACCTATTTGTAGCTCTTCAACTGTAACTTCTAACTCTTGATCACCACGCAACACAATGGCCGTTTTTGCACCTAGCTTGATTAATTTTTTAATCGCTTGAGAGGCCTTTCCTTTCGCTCTTGTTTCAAGATATCGACCCAGCATATGAAACGTCATTATGGTTGAGGCCATTTCAATAAAGGATGTCATCGGATACACAAATCCGATTAAGCCAATTAAATAAGGAGGCATACTTCCTAAGGAAATCAACACATCCATGTTGGCTGTTCGGTTTTTTAACGAGCGCCATGCTGAGCGATGAGTTGAACGACCGCCTTTAAAAAACACTACGGGGAAAGCCAAAACCGCCACAATCGCGAGATACCCGGGTATTGGCTGCCAGAACATCTCTGGTATCATTAACAGCATAATGAGCGTCGTGGGTATCGCCGCAAACCAAAGATTTTTCCAAGCTTGTTCTAGATATTGTTCTTCTGCGGCTTCTGCTATTCCGTGAGAATCGCTCGCTTCATTTTCCACATTAGCGACATCATATCCGGCCTTTTCAACCGCCTCCTTCAGATTTGCGCTGGTTATCGAGCTAGAATCATAGACTACGCTAACTTGATGGTTTGCAATGTTGGTTTCAATATTGGATATGCCGGATAAGCGTTCAAGTGACGTGCGCACAAGGCCAGCACAATGATTACTTCCCATGCCAGGAACAGTTAAAATGACTTTTTTAACATTGTCATTCATTGCTAATTGTGAAGACGCAACGTCATAGCCAGCGTTTTCTACTGCCTTCTGAATGGATGACAAGCTTGTTTTTGATGAGTTGAAACTGACAGTTACCAGGTGACTCGCAATATTCGTTTCTATATTGGAGATCCCTTCAAGTCTTTCTATTGAGGTTTTCACAAGCCCCGCGCAATGATTGCTTCCCATGCCAGGAACGGTGAGCAATGCTTTCCTTAATTCCGCAATTGCCTTTGTGGATTTGTTTGGTATTGATAGAACTGTGTCGTTCATTATTCTAACCTTCCGTTAAGATTGGCCAAGATTCATGAAGTAGCAAACCCTTCTATTAAGTGGCAAAGCATATGTCCGGTTGGCGTTTTATCTGGTTTCTGACTCCATTCCAACACGGCTTGCTGCATGCGATCACGTAACAACAGGGTTTCATTCAGCCTGCACTCAGTTTCTTGTAAACGCTGATCTATTAAGCGCCTTACTGTTGGGCAAGGTGATCTCTTCTTGTCCGCGTGAGCGACTATCTCTTGGATATCTTCCACAGAGAACCCTAGTTGTCTTGCACTCATTACAAATCGAAGACGACTAATATCTTTCTCACTGTATATTCGGTAGCCATTAGCCTTGCTTCTCTTTGGATTTAATATTTTAATCCGCGTATAAAACCGCACTGTGTCGGGGGTTATTCCTAATAGTTTTGCCACCTCCATTACTTTCATAGGATTCTCCTTCCTATTCACCACTGAACTACTAAACAGTTTGTTTTTTCGGTTATACACCTATGTGCAAGTCACAGGTCAATACTTATGTCTGTTATCGTAGTTCAGTGAATCTGTCACTTGGATGATCCCAACATTACAACCACGTAATGTTGGGATTGAATTATTGACATAAATCAAGAAGCGATATTCTTGGCTAAGAATAACGCTGATGGGAGGAAAAACATTACACGTATAGGCTTACATCCAATTACTGTTGCTGATTGGACGATAATATATTTTTCTTTTTGAGTAATCGCAGTGATCTATTGCTGCTCTTTTGACTCAATAACCGCATACACCTCTGTTTTGCCATCTTTTCTTAAGAGAAGAATTTCGTAGGGCATAAAGCGATTACCCATTTCCATGCCTGGACTACCTAATGGCATGGCCGGAACCGCTAACCCTCGCGCACCTTGGGGGGGATTCTGCAAGAATTGATGAATATATCGAGCAGGTATATGACCTTCAAATACATAACCCTCCTCAGAAATTGCTGTATGGCAGGATCGCGCATTATTTGGAATTTTGTAGTTATCCTTTAAGCCATCCAGATCGTTTGGATGATCAAATTGAACAGCAAAACCTGAGTGTTCCACATGTTCCATCCACTTACTGCAGCAGCCACAAGTTGGGCTTTTGTAGACTACTAAGTTTTGCGCGTTATTTGCATCGCTGGTAATGTTTACGGTTATTCGGTCGCTTTGTTCAGCCCAAGTGGTGTTAATAAAGGTTAAAAAAAGCCACAAAATCACCTTATAGGTTGGGTTAATGCGCATATGTTTCTCCAAAGAATTAAGTATCTTCTTCAGGGTCATAGCTAACCTACATAGCTGGCTAATTACCCAGTGAGGATCTTGCATTTTGTATTAGGGTATTTGAACTATTACTTGGCTTAAAATCATATTCAACCGTAGTCGATATCGCTTATTTGTTAAAGCTCACCACTGTAGTCTTTCACTAGATTATTCGATGCATCAAATACCTGGAAACAGACATCATTGCATTAACATATCCAATATCACCTGACATCAGAATGACTGCAATATTACAAATGTGTAATCATTTTTCCCTTATAGTCTCGCTGACTGTCTACCAAAGAAACGTTTAGGTACAACTAGAGAAAAGCTTATCAATTTTGCTACATAATCGTTCTTATACAGTCACATATTCGCTTATAAAAGCCTATTAGCCTAAGGACGAATCATGCCATCACTTACTGTACTTAATCCAAAAGAAGCCAAACGATTTGACCTCCCTCCTCTGTTCACTGCCCAGGAGCGCCTAGTTAACTTTCAATTACCACCGCAATTGAAGCGCACAGTTTCCCATATGAAGGAGGGGGTCAGTAAAGTGTGCTTTGTGCTTCAGTACGGGTACTTCAAAACCAATGCCCGTTTTTATAGCCCTGCCAAATTCAGAAAACGTGACATTAAATATGTTTGTCATCTCTTGGGCTGTGAATCGGTGGATATTGATGATTACAACAGTACCACCAACAGTCGGCACCGCCAGCGCATTCTTAATGCAAAAGGCTGGGAATCGTTTAACGACTCCCACACGCCCTTACTATCGAGTTACGCAGAAAAACAAGCTTCCAATCAGCTGGATTCCCGAAAGTTGTTTATGGCATTAGTAGATCTTTGCTGGGAACACCAGATCACTGTGCCCAGTTACGAAACCTTGGCCACCATAGTGACGGAGGCATTTAACGTTTCTGAGAAGTCTGTCTTGGGATCGCTTTCTAATGTCCTGAATGACGACTACCGAAGCAGTTTAGATGGGTTATTGGATCAGGGTAAAAAGGTAGGCTCTCGACACCAACCA
>JBFKSL010000154.1:0-8884 GCA_041626995.1 Ketobacter sp.
CAGTAAGTTGGAAAACGTGTGCATACATCACCCTTTTCAGTTAAAAGGAAACCAAGTTGTTTCCTTCTTTCGTGATGACAATCTGTCGGATCTGATTGGGTTTACCTACTCAGGCTGGAACGAAAATGATGCTGTGAACAACCTGCTTCATCATATCGAAAATATTCGCAAAGCCTGCGGCTATAAAAAAGACACCATTATTCCCATCATTTTGGATGGTGAAAACTGCTGGGAATATTACGCCAATAACGGTTATGACTTTTTATTATCCCTTTACAAGAAATTATCCAATCATCCTGATATTAATTTCACCACTTTTAGAGACTACCTTAAACATCATAAGAACGTTACCAAGCTACCTACTTTAGTTTCCGGTAGCTGGGTATATGGAACCTTATCCACTTGGATTGGTGACCCAGCAAAAAACCGCGCGTGGGATTTGCTTTGCCAAGCCAAAGCTGATTTTGATCGAGTAACGAAAAACAAGGCACTAGACCCGGAAGTGTTGCAAAAAGCTGAAGAACAATTAGCTATTTGCGAAGGATCGGATTGGTTTTGGTGGTTTGGCGATTATAACCCTGCAGAATCGGTTTCAGATTTTGACCACCTTTATCGTACTCACTTGAAAAACCTATATCGCTTTTTGGGAGAACCCACCCCATCAGATTTGGATGAAGTAATTAGCCAAGGTGGCGGAGACCCGGAAAATGATGGTGTGATGCGACGCGGACAAGGATAACCCATGACCTTGGATGTGTTGAAGCAGCGTTTATCTGGAATTATTCTTCACCCCACATCACTACCTAATCAAAACTCATCCGGAACGTTAGGTGTAAACGCGTACAAATGGGTTGATTGGCTGCACCATGCTGGTTTTCGCATCTGGCAAATTTTGCCACTTACCCCAGTTGCAGACGGTTCTCCGTATAATAGCTTCTCCGCATTTGCCGGTAACGCCGATCTTATCGATATTCCTCAATTACAATACCAAGGCTTTCCAGAACTTGATCATCCGCAAACGCCACAGCCCTATTTTGAATGGTTTCGACAGGCAAAAAATCATGGGCTGCAAAATGAATACAACAAATTCCTTGAACAATCTCCTTGGCTAGAAGATTTCTGTTTATTCATTACGCTTAAACAGCATTTCCAATCTAGCTGGTTAGATTGGCCAGAGGAATTAAAATATCGAGATAAAAAAGCGCTGAAAATATGGAAGCAAGACCATCATAAAAAATTTGCTTATCAGCAATTTTTACAATTTCTTTTTTTCATTCAGTGGCAAGGTATAAAGCAACACGCGAATAACAAAGGCATTTATATCTTGGGGGATTTGCCCATATTTGTTGCTCACGATAGTGCAGATGTCTGGGCAAATCCAGAATTATTCAAATTACAGAAATGCGGCACACCCACTGTAATAGCCGGCGTGCCACCAGATTATTTTTCTGAAACCGGCCAGCGCTGGGGTAATCCTATTTATCAATGGCAATATCACGTGGACACCGATTTTTCCTGGTGGCGAAATCGAATTAACCATAGCCTAGCCCTGTACAACACCATACGCATCGACCATTTTCGAGGGTTTGTGGCCTGCTGGGAAATTCCGGCTAATGAGCCTACCGCTATCAATGGCACATGGGTAAACGCTCCTGGAGATCAGCTCTTCCAATCTCTTTTAAAAGAAAGAGATACCCTACCGTTGGTAGCAGAAGATTTAGGGATCATCACTCGGGACGTTATTAAATTACGTGAGAAATACGAATTACCCGGCATGAAGATACTGCAATTTGCTTTTGATAGTGATGGTAAAAACCCATACCTGCCCCACAACCACACCAAAGACAGCATTATTTATACCGGAACACACGACAACAATACCACCGTTGGTTGGTTTAGCAGCCTTGATGTAAAAACCCAAAACAATCTAATGGAATACCTGGCTCATCCTAAAGAGCCCATGCCCTGGCCGCTCATCAAAACTGCTATGGCCTCGCCTGCCAATTGGGCCATACTACCCTTTCAGGATCTTTTGGAATTAGGTGAGCAACATCGCATGAACATTCCTGGCACCACCGAAGGTAATTGGCAATGGCAATTTCAATGGCAACAAGTGGAAAGCTCACTGGCTGAACGAATGAAATCCCTAAACCAACTCTATAATCGTTGAATTACAACCAGATCATGGCACCAGTTTCAAAACGCTGACCTAAGTTTTGATGATAAGGATAAGCGCGCAACATATAACATTGCTTGCCCGATTCGGTCAGCACTACAGATAACGAGTAAATCGCTCGCCCATCTTCATTCAACTCACTATATTCCAATTGAAAGCATGAGTGGCGCTCAAATTTATTATCTCTATTCATTACCCCAATCATACAATCCACGACGATATCGCTAGGATCAAGACCAGACAATTCAATGGCCACACGCACTTCGAATGCATCATCGCGATAAATGTTATCCAACGGTGAATCTAACCGCTTCGCTTTGATGTGAGGCCAGTTTTCTTTCACCTTCTGCTTCCAATTAGCAAGATCCACAGCTGATTCGTATCCAGCCTCGTTAAGTCGATGACCATGCTGAATAGCGGGTGAATAAAAGTCTCGAACATAATCCATCACCATGCGCTGTGCGTTAAAAGCAGGAATCAAGGATTCCATAGCGCTTTTGCTTTTCTCAATCCATTCCACTGAAAAACCATGACCATCTCGTTCATAGTACAACGGCACAACTTCATTTTCGAGCACATCCAACAGTTCATTGGCTTCTTCTCGATCACGAAAATCAGGACTAAACTGCGGGCCATGAGGTGTGATAGCCCACCCGTTTTTACCGTTGTAGCCTTCATCCCACCAACCATCCAACACACTCAGATTTAATACACCATTAATACCCGCTTTTTGTCCGGAGGTGCCACTGGCTTCTAAAGGATAGGCAGGATTATTCAACCAAACATCCACTCCGGTAACCAATTTACGCGCCAAAGCCATATCGTAATCTTCTAGTAATATGATTCGGCCTTCGAATTCTGGATCTTGAGAATAATGGTGTATTTGTCGAATGAACTCCTGCCCCGGATGATCATGAGGGTGTGCCTTACCCGCGAAAATCAATACCACGGGACGCTCTGGGTCATTGAGCAATGTTGATAGGCGGGCGCGATCTGAAAACACCAAAGTCGCACGCTTATATGTGGCAAACCGACGAGCAAACCCTATGGTTAAAATATCGGTTTTGCGCGGCTTAATATAACGCGTTAAACGGCGAATTTGCGATTCACTGATACCATTACGACGATCCTGTTCCTCACAACGATCAATCACAGTTTCCAGCATTTTCGCTTTTAGCGACTGCCTTACGCTCCAAAAACTATGATAGGGAATCTCTTGAATCTTTTTCCAAAAAGCTCCATTCAATAATTCCGTACGCCAGCCTCCACCAAACTGCAAATCAAACATATTGGCCCACTCATTGGCTAAGAAAGTGGGCACATGCACGCCATTGGTAACGTAACGAATAGGATTTTCTTCTGCTTCAATTTGCGGCCAAATGTAGCGTTCCATTTCAGAAGCCACTTGACCATGGATGCGGCTTACGCCGTTATGAAATCGTGACCCGCGTAATGCCAATGCTGTCATGTTAAAACCATGCTCATTTACTGGACTCAAACCAAGACCCAGGAAATCATGCATGGAGATCCCCAGCTCATTAATGTATTCGGAAAAATAGAATTCAATTAAACGCTGATCAAAAATATCATGGCCTGCTGGTACTGGCGTATGAGTGGTGAAAACAGTATTTGCTGCGACCGCCTCCAATGCAGCCGAAAAACCAACACCTTTAGCTACCAGTTCACGACTGCGTTCCAACAGCTGAAAGGCAGCATGTCCTTCATTAATATGCCAAATAGTGGGTTCCAACCCCAAAGCACGCTTTGCCCGCACTCCGCCAATTCCCAAAACCATTTCCTGTAACAGGCGATTTGTACTATCGCCGCCATAAAGCTGGTAGGTGATACGGCGGTCTTCTTCTTTATTTTGCTGCAAATCACTATCAAGCAAATACAGGTTAATATGGCCCACTTTTGCCACCCATACTTGCAAGGCAATTGATCGGCCAGGAACTTCGATTTCCACATGAATCGGTCGACCTGTCACATCCAACACCAGTTGAATGGGAAGATCACCAAATCGAGATGGGGTATAATGGGCCTGCTGATTACCATGGCTATCGATTTGCTGAGTGAAATATCCCTGCCGATATAACATGCCCACGGCTACAAATGGTAGCCCCATGTCGCTGGCAGCCTTGCAGTGGTCACCAGCCAAAATCCCCAAACCACCGGAATATATGGGCACCGATTCGTGCAAACCAAATTCAGCACAGGAATAAGAAATCAGGTCTTTTTTGGGGTTGATCCACTTACTGACCTTCTTATCGGTCTTACCTTTTAGATAGGTATCATATGTGGAAAGGACTTTTGCATAATCCTGCATATAAACAGGGTCATCTGCGGCTTCCTCCAGCTTGCGTTGATCAATACGTCGTAAAAACAATTTGGGATTATGACCCGAACGATCCCATAAGTCTCGATCCAAGCGGAAAAACAGGCCGCGAACCTGCCTGTCCCAGCTATAGAGCAAGTTATTCGCCAACTCATCCAGCCGACTCAATGACTCTGGAATTTTGGGTTGAACCTCAATGCTATAAAGGGTGCCGGGCATAACGATATTCCTGATAGATCTTTACTGTTAAAACTCATGGCCCATTCAAGCAAATAATCGTGACAATCTGTTTGACAGGAATCAAGGCCAACCGCTTACTGAATATGGGAAACTGAATAAATTAACTCTATGAGTTAAGCTTACAATGAAATAAGGATTTTTGGAGAATTAATTGATGCTTGCGTTGCTTGCAGATGTAGGTGGCACAAAAACTCAGCTAGCGTTGCTGAATGAAAGCCTTCAACTAGAGTACTTCGCTCAATACCAAAATGATGCATTCATGCACTTTTATGACGTGATCGCCGACTATTTTCGAACCATCAACAATGCCACATTGGTGCAATCACTACAAACTGCAGTAATAGCCGTGGCAGGTCCGGTGGATTACGGTATTCGTTGCCAAATGACCAATACACCCTGGCTAATTGACGGCAACACTCTGCAAGAACAATTTAATATTAAGAGTGTACAATTAATTAATGACTTACAGGCGACCGCTTGGGGCCTCACGCCATCAGAAAGTTGTCCTCCGCTTACGATGTTGCGAGGCAACTATATTGACTATACGCAACCGGTTTTGGTGGTGAGTCCAGGTACTGGCTTTGGCCAAACTTGTATCTATCCGTTTAAGGGCGGGTTCAGCATTCACGCCACAGAAGGTGGCCACAAAACCGTGGCTCCATTCAATACTAAGGTGGCCAAACTTTTGCTAGCCCAATGGCAACAGCACAATCAACCGGTAAGTTGGGAGAATTGGTTTTCCGGATCTGGTTTACAGCGCCTTTATCAAGCACTGCATTCTGATCAAAAACCACCCAAAAATGAGATCATAGGGCAATTAGCTATAAAAGATCCAAAATCTGATGCCGGACGCTGCATCGAACTATTCACCCAGGGAATCTATGCCGAAGCAGGTAATCTGATTCTGCAGTACCTGGCTTGGGGAGGAGTCATTATCGCTGGAGGCATTCCACCTAAGGTGAAGAGTTTTTTTCAACAAGCTGTGAATATTGAATATATTCATCAAAAAAATGAATATATTCAAAGACTGCAGCAAGTACCCATTGCATTATGTGAACAGGCCAATGCACCACTACAAGGGGCAGCAATCTATTACAAGAACATGCATGCTACATAAGTGCTAATAAAGTGAAATAATGGGTTAAAACTTGCATAGAGGCATTGATGACGTCTGACATATCCCAAGCAGAATTGTTTCCAAAGGTAGGGCCATATTCAACTCAGGCTCCTAATTTCGATTGGAATCCACAATTAATGGAGCAATTATTCCATGAATACTTGGGCAGCGGCATCCACAGACGATATCTTTTGCAATACCTGGTGATCATTCAGCATCATTTTGGCAGTATCAATCCATCAGCTTTGCGATGGCTTTCTGATAAAATAAAAATTTCCAACGCAGATATTCGGGCCGTTATTGAATTTTACAGCTTTCTTAGCACAGGTACCCCCCCATCATTTCATGTGCTTTTTGCAAATAATATTATTGAAGAACATCATAATCTTCGGGAGTTGTTTGATCATGTCAAACAGACTTTAGAGGATAGCAGGGCTAGCATTAAATTAACCTCGTGTATTGGTCTATCGGATCAACCACTTTCTGCATTAGTAAACGGCTATGCGATTAGCAATATTAACCCTCAAAATGTCGATGAACTTTGCAGCCTGATTCAAAATGAAACCCCACTAAATCAATGGCCCCAGGAATGGTTTAATCTACACACACAACTTAAGTACAGCGGGCCTCTTCTGGATTACCCTTATCATCAAGGAAAAGCTTTTGCCAATGCACTAGCCATGTCAAAAGAAGGCATCATTGCAGAAATTGAAAAATCAGGTTTACGAGGGTTGGGTGGAGCGGGCTTTCCCACCGGCATCAAATGGAAAAGCTGCGCTAATCAACCATCCGATACCAAGTTTGTTATCTGCAACGCTGATGAAGGCGAACCGGGTACCTTTAAGGATCGATATTTTCTTATCCATCATTTGGATCGGGTAATAGAAGGCATGGCCATCGCTGCCCGTGCTGTTGGTGCACACAAAGGTTATATTTACCTACGAGGTGAATATCTGAGCCTATTTCAAACCATATACAATTACCTGAAACAGACCAGTCGCAACAATAGTTTTGGTAATGGCTTTCACATTGAACTGCATTTGGGTGCTGGAGCCTACGTATGTGGCGAGGAAACCGCTTTAATAGAATCGATCGAAGGAAAGCGTGGTATACCCCGCAGCAAACCACCCTTTCCTGGGGAAAAAGGCTTATTTCAAGCACCATCAATTATTAATAATGTGGAAACTTTTGCTTGTGTTACACAGATATTACATCAAGGTGCAGATGATTTTATTCAGTTTGGATCAAACCAATCTAAAGGCAGCCGCCTGTTAAGTGTCTCCGGTGATTGCAATAAACCAGGCTTATACAACCTTCCTTTTGGAACGACACTTCGCGAACTAATACAACTTTGCGAGGCGGAGAATGTGCAATGCGTCCAAGTTGGTGGACCATCCGGAAATTTATTCTTTGCCGACGAAATTGATGGGCCATTTGATTTCGACAATAAAGGAAGCGGCGGTTCGGTTATGATTTTTAATCATAATCGCAGCCTGCATCAAATAGCACAAAATTTTATGCATTTTTTCCATCACGAAAGCTGTGGTTTTTGCACCCCATGCAGAGTAGGAACACAAGTATTACCAAATTTATTAGCTAACTATTACAACGACCCAATCTTATCAAGCCACCTAAAAAACGACTTAGAACAAACCTCCGAATTAATGAGCACCACCAGCCATTGCGGTTTGGGCAAGACTGCCTCGCGCCCAGTGATGCACTATCTAAGAGGATTAAGCAGAAATGACTAAATCCATTAACTGCTTTTATTTAGATGATGCAACTATTGAATTTGAACCTGGTGAAACCATCATGCAGGCAGCTCACCGTGCTGACCACTACATTCCACATTTATGCTACCACCCACGACTTAGCCAACACGGTAGCTGCCGACTTTGCATGGTAGAGATAAATGGTTCACTGGTAGCTGCCTGTTCCTACCCAGCGCAGAATGGGCAACGAGTTTTCAGCGATAACAGCGAAATCAACTCCAAAAGACTGCAACTGGTTCAAATGTTATTTGCAGAAGGCAACCACTACTGCCCAAGCTGTGAAGTTAGCGGAAATTGCCAGCTACAGGCTCTCGCATACGATTTAGGTATGACCCATTACAATCTTGAACCCTTATATCCTAAGCGGGAACAAGATGCCTCCCACCCGCAGCTCTTTATTGATCAAGACCGGTGTATTTATTGCGAACTTTGCAGCCGGGCTTCGCAACAATTAGACAACAAAGATTGCTTTGGCATCGGTGGACGAGGCAGTACAACACACCTGATTTTAAAATCCGACTCTGGTTCTGCCGTGGACACGGCATTAGCAGAAACAGATAAAGCGGCACACATATGCCCCGTTGGCTGCATTCTTCCCCGCACAGGAAACTACCAAGATGCTGTTGGCAAACGGCTTTATGATGAAAAAACGATACATGAGCTGGGCAACCATCGAGCCGATGAGTCGCGAGGGAAACAACATGACTGACACCAAGCTACGGGTTGCCACCTGCTCCTTAGCAGGCTGTTTTGGTTGCCATATGTCATTCCTCGATATGGATGAGGCGATTATACCTTTGATTGATAAAATTGAGTTTAATCGCTCCCCTCTCACTGATATTAAAACCGTTGATCAATGCGATATTGGCTTGGTGGAAGGCGGCCTTTGTAACCAGGAAAATATTGAAGTGGTAAAGGAGTTTCGCGAACAATGCAAAATATTAGTCGCCGTAGGTGCTTGCGCCATAAACGGAGGCATCCCTGCCTTACGCAATCATTTTTCCGTTAAGGAATGCCTCGAAGAAGCCTATCTTCACGGTGTAGGTGTCATTGATCCTCAGATTCCATCTGATGCTGACTTGCCAAAACTTTTACCCAAAGTTGCCCCCATTCAGAATCAAATCAAGGTAGACTATTTTCTGCCGGGCTGCCCCCCTCCCGCTGAAGCATTTTTGGAAATCATCAATGCGGTATTGGAAAAACGCGAACCAAAACTGGATTATCACTTGAGGCGCTTTGACTAA
>JBFKSL010000155.1:0-8843 GCA_041626995.1 Ketobacter sp.
ATATCGACAGGTAAACAATCACTGCCCAGTCTTCCATAATCAATTGATCCCAACCCAAGCTTCCACCTTGGTCAAATAGCGAAATTGATAATAGGTATACCGTTCCGATAATCATTACCCATAAGGTTACATACGCAGCTGATCTCTGGGGTATCGCGGCCTTACGAAAAAACTGAATTAGGGGACTATACATTGACAGGATCACGCACCCGAAAAAAAAGATAACATCGCCAGTTGTGAGATTCATTGTAATTAGAACCTCAATTTTGCCATGCAGCACTACCCATAAAGCGCCCACGCAACCAATACACAGAGCAATAAGCATTCTTTTATCTATTTTGCTATTTGCCAAGAGATAGGCAGATACTGCCGTGAAGGCCGGAACTAATGTAAAGATAGCGCCGGTATTAACGTGTATCGTGGTTTCCAGCGCTTTAAATAATGACCAAAAATACGTTACTAAACTTGCTGCCAATACAGCGTAGGCAAACAGTTCTTTTGCCGTAGGCCAAACCATTTCCTTTGCCTGGATTACAAAAGGGGCAAATAATACTGAAGCAACGAGAAAACGGAGGGCGGTTAAACTGGCGGCGTCTATTTTATCAGCAACCAAGCCCGCTGCGGGGAATGATGTTGCTATTAAAATCGACCAGCCAAACATCAATAGGTGTGCCTTTATATGGCCTGCGTTAGTCATCTGCTTTCTCCCGAGTTAACGAGCTACACAGTAACTAACTTCGATATCACCTACCAATGTTGAATAATCATAGCCTCATTAATAGGATTAATATTACTTTTGAATTTCTTTACAGGCTTGTCGAAGCAAGCCGCGCAACCACAGGCTTGCAGCATCATCTTCAAACAATCTATGATAAATCATATTCATCGAAAAACACGGATAATCATCGCATGGTGGTTCTACCATTCTAATTCTTGCGTTATTTTTCACAGCTTGAAACGTACGTTCAGGCAACGTCAGTAGAAAATTTGTATTTTCCGTAACCATGGAAGTGGCCAGATAATTGTTAACTGTGACACCCACATTACGTTGTAAATTTTTTGATTTTAGCCAATCGTCTACCATATTTTTTTGATGCCCCCAGGGCGAGGGATAGATATGAGTCATCGTCAAATACTGATCCATTGATATTTTATCCCCAACTTCAGCATTTTCATTCCCCAATACGCAAATCAGCCGGTCTGATAACAAAACCTCCTCAACCAAAGCGTTATCGGGTTTAAAAAAGTCCTGAAATGCAATCACCAAATCAACGCTTCCTGATTGTAATTCTTTGTGGGGCATTTCTGGTTTCAGCTTTTTTACTTCGATAGAGCATCTCGGTGCGCGTTCAAAAAACAGTTTCACCAACTCTGGAAAAACAACCACTTCAAAATATTCGCTCGCGACTAAAACAAAATGGCGCTCGCAGGACATCGAGTCAAACTCTTGTGCTGTTCTCAAGCTTAGTTCAATTAAACGAACAGCTTCTTCCACAATCGGCTTGATGCTTAATGCTTTCGGCGTTGGAACCATGCCATCCTTGGTCACGATAAACAAATTGTCTGAAAAGGCTTCTCGCAACCTCCTAAGCGCGTGACTGGTAGCCGACTGTGTAATATTAAGCTCTTCCGCGGACGCCGACACACTACGAGTTTCCATAAGAACAACAAACAATTTCAACAAATTAAAATCTGTTCTTTTTATTTGGTTTTCCATCACTGACTCTTACGCCGGTAATTGTCATATCTAAATTGTTCGCTATACCCTAAAGACTCATAGAGCTCTTTACCTTGCGGGGACGCTTGCAGAGTAGTGTACCGACAACCCAATTTGGTACTCACATGATGTAAACACCGCATTAAATCCTTTGCAATGCCCTTACCCCGGTATTCAGGTCGCACACCAATATAGTGTATGCCGGCTATCTTACCCGTTTTAAACAAAAGAGCTGTGGCCACTTCAATGCCATCAACTTCATATAAATAAAGCCTCACTTGCTCATTATTCAATAACTTTTTTACCGATACTTCATCGACATAATAACCAAATGCCTTCGACACCAAGAGCGACCATCGTTCAACCTCTAACTCATTGGTTACCCTGACTAAGGGTTCAACATCATTATTTTCATCTTTATTTATTTCATAAAACATGGCTATTTGTTGCAAATAGCCATTGTATCCCGCATTCGCTAGCTGTTTTTTAGCTCGGCCTTCTTCACCACGATTAAGCCAGAGCGGGATATTGGCATTTAGGGAAAATTGAATATCAGTTTCAATTAGAGACGATATAGATTGAGGGCGTGCAAAATCAGGAAACCATAACCTAAATGGCCATGACGTGTGGTAAATTATTTTAATATGGTCAATGTAGGTTATTCTGTGTGGAAAGAGTTCCCATAGCGCCACTAGATTCTCAATATTTAACTGATCCAGCTTACTATCAACAAGAATTGCCATACTAATCTGATTCCATTCAATAACAACGATCTTTTATCAACTGCTATGGATTCTGTCAATTTCTAGAGAATAATATGGCGAAAGAAACCCCGTCTGATTCAACGCTTAGAGCAGTCCCAAGCCTGACCAAATTGGGGTACACCCAATGCCAAGCGATTTCCGCCATTTGGTATTAGGCCGGCGGTTTCGGTAAAAAGAATGCCACCCTCAATCAAAGGCGATGCATTAGCCAACACTGCCGATGGACTGGTTAAGCCAGACAACACATTTTTAACGTAGGCTCCATCAAGAGACACGTAGGTCAACTTCCCCTGCACAAAATCTGTCACTAACAAGCCATCGCAATAAACATCTATATCATCAAACACGGAATAGCGTTTATAAATTTCTTGCGCCGGACCAGGCTCAATCCAATCATCGTCGATCGGCACGCGTTTCAAATAACCAATATCTGTTAAATAAACATCGTTTCCTATTACCCGCACGCCATTGGCCGCGTAAACCTCATGTTCATCATTGATCCAGTGATATACTTCTTCTTCCACTGCTGGCACATCAGAATCGAAATTTATCACCAATTTTGTCACCCCACCTTGAGCTAAAAAATTCTCATCGGCCAACAAAAGAATATTCTTCTCGACAACGGCATCCATTCCATTGGCAAACTGATAACCAGACAATGCCAGTACTGACTCCACATTACCTGCGCTTAAAGAAAGCGCCATTAACATTCCTGAATTTTGAAAGCTTGCCCCGTTGAAATTAAAGCCTTCCTGCACAGCACAAACAAAAAATAACCACCCATTTAATTCAGCCATGCCAGCAAAATAACTGCATTCATCTTCTGACTCATATATCAAAACAGGCACCCACTCTTGATTCTCATTTCGAGTCACCTCATACAAGCCATCACCAGCGGTGACAAATATACGTTCGTCGCTGGTCTTGCGGATATTTTCCGCCATACTGAGGTTAAATAGCGTTTGTTCTGAGTAACAGCCGCTAAGAACAAGACTGGTGAGAATTATTAGAAAGCTTCCTACTCGCATTTCTCAATTCCTTTTTTATTTTTTGAATACGAAAAGGCCGCCCTATAGGCGGCCTCAACATTAGAGCACAATAACGTTATTGGGGACAAGGATCGCCCTGCGCGTAACCCACATCAATAATGGGCGCCACACCGTTGGCTAGCTGTTCCATGAAACAACCATATTGATGTTTAGGCGCAGGAATATCAAACGTAACATGGTGGCCGTTATGATCTGGGCGCACGGTATTCTCATACCGCACCACCACGGCAGTACGCGGCCCCTGACCAGGCACTTCAAAATTATTTACTGCCGGATAAGATAACTGTTCAGCGCCACCCAATTGCAAATGAGGCATTAGGGTAGTGTCATAGGTATCACCAAGATCATCACCCAGCAAATCCACACCTACTGCAAGCATATGTGTGCGTTGCACATGCTCACCACTGCCCTGATCATCGACACCGGATATCGCTAACACATGAGGCGCTGCCTTACGTGGATAACGCAGAATGCCGTCCATATGAGCTACCGGATCGGCACCACCCATTAACCATTCCATCAACATTAAAAAGGGATGCGCGTTATCCAATTTTTGTCCGGGCAATAAATTGATAACACCGGCAGATAACGCGGTACGAAACATAGCAGAGTTAGTGAACAGTTTTATCCAGGTTCCTGCAATTCCGGTAAAGATCACTCCTTCAAAGGCATCAGGATCGGCAGCAAGCTGCAAACTGGAAGACCAATTCCCCAACGACTGACCAATAAGAACCTGCATATCTGGATTGATTCGGAACACATCGCTATTACCGGCATCCGCTTCTGGGCACAAACTGGTGTCTATCTGCATGGAAGCCAAAACACGGCGGAAATAGGTGCGCTCCCACACCATTTGATAATAGTTGTTATAAAGAGCAACCGGATTAAAAACGTTATAGCCAAAGAAACCGTAACCGCCCCCCTCAATGCCTAAATGATCCATGCCCATATGCCCGGCAAAACCGGAACTGGCCCAACCTCGTTCCGCTGCGATCTGCGATGGCCCGTTGCCACGATCTAACACAGAATAAGGCACGATTATATCAATGTCTGTGTACAGATAGGCGCCTCGCTCGTATACCTGCTCAGCATTCCCACCCGCGCCATGATGATAGAACAGCATGGGAAATCCTTGTTCTGGCATAGGCGTATGCTTGGGAATGGTTACTACAAATTCTGCATTACGACTGTAAGCCTGTACGGGGTTACCATTTTCATCCCACTGCACATCACCACCGGCTAACACGTAGGGTATCGGGCCATTTTGAAAGCCCGGCGTTTCCACATAGCCTTGAATTACGCAGTAATCAGCAAACTCTTCCAATAGGGTTACTTCTGTGGGTTCTGCTGTGGACATGGATGCCACATACTCAGCTCCCTTACGCAAACGCTGCGTAGGATCACCGGTGGTCCATACAGTTGCCCCGATAACCGTCGATGCATCTACTTGTTGATCGGCAAAATAGTTGCGCAGCGGTGCATAAACCGCTAATGCTTTTTGTGAAACCGGTGCGGCGGCTAATTCAGGATTCAGCAAAGTAGCCAGCTGTGCATTCTGTTGCAGGCTATTTTCCTCTGGCACGGGCACTTGATCGGTTACGAACGCAGCATAGGTGGTATTGGGCCGCAAGTTCACCCCCAAGGTCGGTAGAATCTGTAAAAGATTATTGGGGCGATAGGAATCCATTTTTGTGGTCATGGAAACCTCAAGCGGAAAACGACGGCCATACTCAGGAGAATCAGGATCAACATCCACCACCTGCACGGGAGAATCCGCTGCGGCATAATCCAAATCCCAGGTTGGCAAGCTGGCGGTATCGATGGCGCCGGTAAAAGGAATATAAATCGGGCCAATGGTGTGGTATCCACCAATATTAATATGCCGGTTGATGTTGTTTATATAATGATTGGTGAGAATATGAAATCGGCGCGGAAAGTTATCGATGTCGATACTACCATCATCACGCAAACGTAGATCGGTGGGAAAACCGTTGTTATAAAAATTTCCGCCCACTGGCGAGTTAATAGTGGCGCTGGCAGCACTGGTATCCGTTCCTGCCACACTCATTTTCATTTCCACGTTGTTGGAAGATTTACATCCCACCAAAGCTGCGGCCATTAACAGGCCCGAAAACCAACGTGCTTTTCCATTGAAAACATTCAAAGACATAACCATCCCCAACTGCCATATTATTTTTGTTTTACTAACTAGGAATCATACTTTGTAATTAACAGAAGCTGGGTTGAAATATTGTAACCGCTTGTCACTAAAGCAAAAAATTCTGGTTATATCTGGCCAGGCTTTATTGGGTAATAAAATCTACTGTTCTAATTTTCTTTTCTATCAGGGTAGGCGTCAGGTTTTTCAATAGAAGTGCCTTGTCGATCCAATATACCAATATCCAAAACCGGTGAGGCATCAATGTGCTGGGCATCCATCATATGAGCCACTCGCTGCAAGGAAGAGATGATCATGGTTTGTTCCCATTGCTGTAAATCACCAAATTGGCGAGCAAACTGATCCTGAAGGGGAATAGGCGCTTCTTTTAATACCTCAGCAGCCTGATCTGTTAAATAAGCATGGACCTTACGCTTGTCTTCCTTCGAGCGCTCACGAAACACCAAACCGCGCTTCTCCAGCCGATCAATAATCGTGGTAACGGTCGCTTGGCTCAAACTCATTTCGCTGGCTATTTCACCAATGGTGACTTCGCCCTTGTCACGAATGGTTTGCAACAACAGGATTTGCGGAGCCGTCAGCCCAGTGGTTTTCGCCAAATGCTTGGAATGCAGGTCGGTGGCACGAATCACTCGCCGCAGAGCCACCAGAACTTCTTCAACGCTGTTCAATAGAGTAATCACTATAGATATTAAAAGGCCATTATATCCTGGGTTTGATGGTGGGCTATAGGAATCATTATCAGGCTGATTGCCTGTTTCCTCTGGAAACTTACGAATGTTTAGTGTACTATATTTAGTGTTCTAAGCAATATCAACATGAGATCATTACTTGAACCAGCATTTTACTTACTATGAACGGTCAATATCGCCTGCCAACGCAGCCTAAACTCTTCATTTTTCACCCAATTTATTTTTAGAGAACTAATCAATGCCTCAAACAGCCGGCAAGCTACTCTCTTTTGCCCAAAATATTGAATTTAGGAAACCCTGCGACGAAGACGGCATGGAAGTATTTCGCCTTATTGGTCGCTGCCCACCTCTGGACCCGAACTCCAGCTACTGCAACATGCTGCAATGCAGCCATTTTGCCGAAACCTCCGTGGCAGCCACCATAAACAATGAGCTGGTGGGCTTTATCTCCGGTTATCAAATACCCGATCGGCCTGACACCCTGTTTATCTGGCAGGTAGCTGTGGATGCCAAAGCTCGAGGCCTGGGCTTAGCAAGACGCATGCTGGTCAATATATTGTCACGACCTCACTGCCAGGAAATCCAGCACCTGGAAACCACCATTACCGAAGACAACGGTGCCTCCTGGGCATTGTTTGGCTCGCTGGCAAAAAAACTGAATACCGATATCCAGTCGGCACCCTGGCTGGATAAAGAAACGCACTTTGACGGGGAGCATGACTCCGAGTCCCTGGTGCGTATTGGCCCCTTTAACATTAGTAAACTCAACAAGAGACCTGTGATGAAAATTTTCGAAGAAATTGAATCCGAAGTTCAAAGCTATGCCCGATCCTTTCCACGGGTTTTCAACCGCGCCAAAAACGAATTGATGTGGGATGAAGATGGCAACCAATATTTGGATTTTCTGGCGGGTGCTGGAACACTGAACTACGGCCACAACAACCCGTTGTTCAAGCAAGCGCTGCTGGATTACATCGAACAGGATGGCATCACCCATGGCTTGGACATGCACACGCGGGCCAAAGGTGAATTCCTTGAATCCTTCAATGAAAAAATCCTTAAGCCCAGAAGCATGAATTACATGGTGCAGTTTACTGGCCCTACCGGCACCAACGCAGTGGAAGCGGCCATGAAGATTGCCCGCAACGTAACCGGCCAGCAAAATATTGTGACCTTTACCAATGGTTTCCACGGTGTAAGTTTGGGTTCTCTGGCTGCCACCGGTAACTCCCACCATCGCAACGCCGCTGGTGTTTCCTTAACCGGCACTCACCGCATGCCCTACGACGGCTATCTTGGCGACAACATCGACACCACAGAATACCTCGACAAAGTACTGTCTGACTCCAGCAGCGGCATCAATTCTCCCGCCGCCGTTATTGTGGAAACGGTGCAAGGTGAAGGCGGCATTAACGTGGCCAGCATTGAATGGCTACGCAGCTTGCAAACCGTGTGCAGAAAACACGGCATTTTGTTAATCGTAGATGACATTCAAGCCGGCTGTGGTCGCACCGGCGATTTCTTCAGTTTTGAAGAAGCGGGTATTGAACCAGACATTATCACTCTATCAAAATCCTTAAGCGGATACGGGTTGCCTTTCGCCGTGGT
Source organism: Ketobacter sp. (assembly GCA_041626995.1). Taxonomy (GTDB): domain Bacteria; phylum Pseudomonadota; class Gammaproteobacteria; order Pseudomonadales; family Ketobacteraceae; genus Ketobacter. The sequence continues at coordinate 8,010 of JBFKSL010000155.1, forward strand.
GTTGATGAAACCAGAATTGGATCAATGGAAACCCGGCGAGCACAACGGTACTTTCCGTGGCAACAACTTAGCCTTTGTTACTGCCAAATCCGCTTTAGATCAGTTCTGGTCTGACAAACATTTTTCTGAAGAGATCAAGCGTAAAGGTCGTTATATTTCAGAACGACTGGAAAACATTGTTGCCAAATACGGCGAAGGCAACTTCACCACCAAAGGCCGTGGTATGTTTCAAGGCATTAATTGTGTAAACGGTGAAATCGCAGGCAAAATCACCCACAACGCATTCAAGAAAGGGCTGATCATTGAGACCAGTGGCGCAGACGATCAAGTGGTTAAATTTTTATGCCCACTGGTTATCAGCGATGAAAACCTCAAAAAAGGCATCGATATTGTAGAAGAAGCCATTCGCGAAGTGTGCGCTAAAGAAGATATTCCAGAAGAAAACATCTATTTCGAGGCCAGCTAAAAAATGATCGTACGCAGTTTACAAGACGCTAACCAAAGCAACCGTCGCATTGTTTCCCCCGATGGTAACTGGGAAAGCACACGCTTACTTTTAAAAGATGACCAAATGGGGTTTTCTTTCCACATCACCACCATTTATGGGGGTGCTGATTTTCAAATGCACTATCAAAATCATTTGGAATCGGTATATTGCGTTTCCGGTGAAGGGGAAGTGGAAACTTTGGCCGATGGTAAAAAATACGCCATTAAACCAGGCACCATTTATATTCTGGATAAGCATGACAAACATATTTTGCGGGCTTTTAAAGAAATGACCATGGCTTGTGTGTTCAACCCACCTCTGAACGGCAAAGAAGTTCATAATTCAGA
>JBFKSL010000156.1:0-8818 GCA_041626995.1 Ketobacter sp.
CCACTTTTTGTTCCAGACGCTGGTTGGCAGAGAGAGGCTTATAATAAATTGAAACTGGATAAGACCGGCCTTCTGATGCAATTAACGGTGCCCGTAACCATTGCGATAAATGATCACCATTGAGTGTGGCTGACATGATCATTAAGTGCAGTGGATTATCCGCTTCGCGCAATGCTGCCTGGCATTCCAGCGCAAAGGCCAAGCCTAAATCCATAGCCACGGATCTCTCGTGAAACTCATCAAAAATAACCGTAGCGATACCATTTAATTCAGGATCATTTTGAATTTGTTGTAAAAACAGGCCATCGGTAATGACTTCGATTTCGGTGTTGTGGCTGATGCGACGATCATAACGGGTACGGTAGCCAATCCGTTTACCTACTGATTCGTTAAGATTGTTTGCCAGTTGCCAGGCTGCGCCGTAAACCGCTAAACGACGTGGCTGGATCACCAGGATTTTCCCCTTTAACGGCGTGTTTTCCAGCAGTGCTATTGGAATACGAGTGGTTTTACCCGCACCGGGAGGCGCTTGTATAACCAACGTTTGCTGTTGTTGAAACTGATCCAGAAGAAAATTTAATACCGACTCAATGGGTAGCACGATGTGATCTCAAGCAAATCCGGGTAAACTCTATTATACCGTAGGAGCAACAAGGAATAGGTCACGTCCATGCATGATATTACCATTTATCAATTTAGCCCGGCATGGGGATTGCCCAACATCAGCCCATTTTGTATGAAGTTGGAAGGCTACTTAAATTTGGGTGGTTTAGACTATAAAGTCAAAATTCAAAACGATCCCCGCAAAGGCCCAAAAAAGAAAATCCCCTATATAAAAATCGATGGTCAGTTAATGGGGGATTCTGAACAAATCTATGAATACCTTCGTTCTAATAATGCCATTGATTTGGATGCGCACCTAAATGATGACGAGCGCGCGATTCAACATGCTATGGGGGTGATGTGTGATGAAAGCTTGTATTTTGCCTTACTGTTTAACAGGTGGATGGATGATGTAAATTGGGAAACTTTTCGTGACACCGTGTTTTCAGGCATGCCAAAAATGGTGCGTAACGTAGTAACAAAACAAATTCGCAAGTCAGTGCAAAGTGGATTGATTGGCCAGGGTATGGGACGGCATAACAAAGCGGAAGTGTACTCTATTGCGACAAAAGATATTGAGAGTTTGGGCCAGTATCTAGGTGATAAACAGTGGTATGGAGGCAGTGAGCCAGCCAAATTGGATGTAAGGGTGGCAAGCTATATGGCTAATATTATTAAGCCACCATTGGAAAACCCTTTAAAAACTGTTTTGCATAAATGGCCTAATTTATTGGAATTTACGGACAGAGCGGTGAAAGAAATCTGGAAATAAGAAAGAAGTAACATAAATCAGATAGGTGAGAAACCAGCGGCATGATATAGTTGCCGCCGTTTTAAATTGATGTAAATGTAAGTCAACATGGCGCGGCCATTAGTAATTTTTCATAGTAACTGTTTAGATGGTTTTGGTAGCGCCTATTCTGCTTATGTTTATTTCAATATAAGCAAAAAAATTGAAGCAGAGTTTTTACCTGCGTCTCATGTTGATGTGCCTCCCGATGTAACTGATCGAACAGTCTATTTGTTAGACTATGTTTATAAGCGCAAGTTTATGGAGCAAGTCTGTCAACAGGCAGAAAAAGTTGTGGTGTTGGATCACCATATTACCGGGTTAAATGATCTGGCCGGATTAGACCAGGAATTTAGTAATTTAGAACTGAATTTTGATATGGATCGCTCTGGTGCCATGATGGCTTGGGAGTATTTTCATAAAGAGCCTGCTCCCAAATTAATTGCCTGTGTTCAAGATCGAGATTTGTGGCGTTGGGAAATTCCGGAAAGTTTGGATTTGAATACAGGGTTGATGTCCCACCGTTTCAGTTTTGATGCTTGGCATGAATGGGCGCATAACGAACATGCTTTTCAACGTTTGATGGATGAAGGTAATGCCATTAACCGTTTCCGTAATAAAATGGCCGAACAAAACAAACGTGCCGCCATTATGGGAAATATTGCCGGATTTGAAGTTCCGATTGTGAACTGCCCGCGTGCTATTGTTAGTGAATTGGTGGGTGAGTTGGCGGAAGGAAAACCGTTTGCCGCGGGTTATCAGGATTTGGCGGATCGTCGTAGTTGGTCGTTACGCTCCACTGATGAGGGTGAAGATGTAGCAAAAATTGCTGAGCTGTTTGGCGGTGGTGGTCATCGGAATGCAGCTGGCTTTTCGACATCGTTTTGTGATAGTCGTTTTGTTGACTTGAAATTAGATTAGATTTCAAAGTAGAAGGAAATTAGCACCGCTAATGTTCTTAGATTATCTTCATCTTCCTTGATCCAGTGGGCCTGCTTGCCTCGGCTTTCGCAGCAGATCACGCCAACAGGTTTAAAATCTTTATGTAGAATAAAATCCAATAACGAGAATATATCGTTGGGAATAAAATAAGCCTCATTAAAACATCGGGTCATTGGATGGGTTCGCGCATCGGAGGCCACAATCAATTCATTTTCCACGATGGCACTGAAATATTCGGGAAAGTCTTTTTGCTGCAAATCGGCTAATTTTGAAAAGCTTCCTGCCTCAACATCCAGAGCAATAATATTTTGAATTTTGCTGAAATCGGCATCAAAGTTCCACAGGCTGATAAGGTTAGCCTGGGGAATCAGTGTGGCGGCAGTGGAACATATCTGCCGTAAAATTTCGTCGCGCTCAACATCCTGTTCGATACTGCGAGTTAGTTCTTCAAATACATCCATGATACTAAATAATCAAAGCAAACATTTATTCAAGTATAGATAACCAATTGAAAAATGAAGGCCCACAGATAAAGATGTTTTAAGTTTATGATTTATAGTGGTTTTGTGGCGTAGTGATGCTCCAGATAATAGAATTCATCATCAGGGCGATCGATTTCAGAGGTTATTCCTGAGTTGCGGCGGGTGCGCCCAGCACTGTATTGAAAACCAGGCCCAGACATCATTTCATCGCACAGAAGACAGGCGTTTAGCTGGCCATTTTCATCGGTAGTGGGTGATGATTCGGTTCCGGTTAATAGAGGAATTAATCCATACTCTTGCACGCAAACCACAAAACAGGATTGTGCGGTTTTGGCAGCATTATAAGCCCAGCTTTCGGCGCAGGCTTCGCTAAAACCAATTTCTTGCATACACGTTTTTTTTGCCACAAAAGAACTGCGCTTGCTGCAGGTCTTTGCCATCACAGTTAACTCCAGTGTTCCGTAAACAGCTAGATCTTGCAAACTGGAGCAGGTTCCACAAGCTTGGTAGTGGGTAACAAAATAGCCCTCAGTTGCTTCCAACGTTTGCTGATTGGAAAATGTCTGTAATCGGTATTGGGTTTTTTCCTCGTTTAAGAATTCAATGCCGCACACTTGGGATTGTTCGGGTTGAGTTAACCGGCTATGCCACCAGTAATACACATTTCTATTTGCGGGAAAGTGTTGTACGGGTATGCCGGTTTGAGTAATGCTGTAGTAACAGTTTGCATCGTGGATACATTGCTGAAACGACATACTTACTGAAGGCCAGTAAGGGTTAAGGGTGATAGTATTATCGTTAGAGCTGTGCAGTGATTTGATTTGCAAAATTTCGGAAAGATTGACGAGTTCAGTATGTTGCAAATATTGCTGAGTGGCCTCATCAAAGATGGGGTTCGGTAGTGGGGTAACTTCTAGTGGTTGGTTACAGGCGCACAGCCCTACAATCAATAGAATAAGTAGAGGCGTTTTGTCAGTTAGTAAGGGGCGGATATTTATCATATTATTGTTATTTATTCGCCAATTATTGGGGTTGGCTATAATTTAATCGTATATTTTAAGTAAGTTCAAACTTATGGGGTGAATATATGCCGTTTGAATCAATAGAACTGGTTACAGGTGGGTTTACGCTGGTGGCGTTTATCGTGGCTTGTGTAGCTTGGCTGGTTATGGCTGGAATAAATCGTGATCGTGATCTGATTAGCCATGCCAGCGATGAGCGTAAATCTGCATTGGTTGAGAAAGCCATGGGCAGATTCTCTATTGATGCCAATGGGCTGACAAAACAACAAAAATACGATTTGCTAATACAAAGCATGATGGATCGAAGGCGTTTTTGGAGCAAATTATTTGTGTTTCTGATTTTGTTGAGTGTGTTGGCAGCCGGATTAACAATTTCTATTTTTGATAGAAAGGTTATTGATGATAAGGAAGTCTCTTATCTTGAAAGTGAGAATTTTAAAAAAGCGCAGCAGTCTTATTTTTTCTTAGATAACGATAAGGAAGCCGCAAGGCTATACGAGCAGGAAGCAGAACTCGGTAATCCTTACGCTCAAGCTGCTTTGGCCAAATTGTATTTTAAGGGCTGGGGGGTTAAGAAAGATGAAGAGAAAGCCCATTACTGGGGTGGCTTGTCTGTAGATGCATTAACTAAGCTTTTAGAGCAGGATGATGAGTGGGCACATTATAGTTTGGGATTTCTTTATAGTGAAGGTGTTGGCCTGGTACAAGATAAGGAAAGAGCTTTTCAGCACTATAAAAAAGCTTCTTTGCGAAATAATTGGGTAGCGCAGAATAATTTGGCTTCGTTCTATCGAAATGGGGATCATGTAGAAAAAGATGTGGGTAAAGCCATCGATCTTTATAAGGCTTCAATTCAATATAGCAATAAGAAGTATATGACTGCTTTTAAGAATTTAGGTGATATGTACTACTACGAAGAATATGGAGTAAAAGATTATAACTTGGCTTTAGAAAATTATTTAAAAGCCTCTGAGCTTGGAAGCGATAATGCAATGGATAATGTTGCTGACATGTATGCTTATGGATTGGGCGTAGAGAAAAACTTGGAAACTGCCTTCGAATGGTATCTAAAGGCTGCGCAAAAGGGAAATCAGAATGCAAAGTTTCAGGTAGCAAGAGCCTATGTTGGTGGTTTAGGTGTTAAAAAAGATTTGTCTGAAGGCGTTCGGGTATATCGCGAATTAGCAAAAGCAGATAATTCTGCAGCATTGAGCAATTTAGGGGTGATCTATAAATTTGGGGATGTTGATCCAAGTGGTTTTTCCATAGAAAAAAATCTGAATAAAGCGATTGGTTTTTTTAAGAAGTCTGCTGAGCTTGGTGACGACTATGCGCCTGGACATTTAGGTGATATCTATTTCAATGGCGGTCAAGAAATAAACCCTAATTATGAGATGGCATTTAATTGGTATCAACTTTCAGCCGAGAGAGGAAGGTCTTATGGAAAAAGACGATTAGCAGGTATGTATGAAGATGGCTTATATGTGGAGAAAAATATAGAAAAAGCTCGATCGTTATATAAAGAGGCTACGGAGCAAGGGGATGTTTCTGCCATGGTGTACTTGGGTGATCTATATCGATTAAATCAAAAGCCAGATTTGAAACTTGCTTTTAAGTGGTACCAAAAAGCTGCCGAAACAGGAGAGGCAGTTGGGTTAAATGCTATGGGAAAAGCATATGCTCATGGATGGGGGGTTGAGTTTGATCATGAGATATCAAAAGAGTATTTTCTGAAAGCCGTGGAAAAGTCTTACTCGTCAGCGATGTGGCAATTAGGGCAGCTTTATTTGCACAAAGATTGGGATCAATATAGTCCTGAGAAAGCGCATGAATGGCATTATAAAGCTGCAATGGCGGATAATAGTTGTGGTATGAACAGTGTTGGCTATAACTATTTGGAGGGTAGAGGAGTTAAGCAGGATAATGCCGAAGCGAAAACGTGGTTTGAGAAAGCGTCCAAGCATCAGTCAGCAGCTTTGTATAATTTGGCCAGAATTTATGAGCATGGTCTGGGTGTTAATGTTGATTTGGAACAGGCATTTAGTTTCTACCAGCAAGCAGAGAAAAAAGGCCACCGTGCATCCGGTTTTGGGGTTTATCGAGTGCTGAGTAATAAAAACTATAGTGGTTATGATCCACTTGAGGCGCAATTTGCTCTTTCCAAAGCAGCAAAGCAAGGTGAGCCGCAAGCACTAGAAACAATAAAAAGCAAAATTGCCAGTTATGATAAACCGTTAACCTGTGATATGCCCTTGGTTGTCACAAATTAGAAAAGATTATCTTTTTTTGAATTTTTGCGTTGGCTTTCTTTTGCCTTTGGTACCTTCGCGCGGCGGTAAGCCTGTGTGTTGCGTTAAAATTTTACCTTTACCGGCTTTAGCCCGTGTTCCACTTGCTTGTGTTTTACGTTTTGTGGAATTACCACCTTGATTTTTGCTGGACGCATGATTGGCTGGTTGCGTAGGTGGCACTAAATGTTTTTTTCCATAACCAATCAAATGGCTTTTACCCATACGTTTTAGCGCTTCGCGTATCATGGGCCAGTTGTCTGGGTCGTGATAACGTAAAAACGCTTTGTGTAAGCGCCTTTGTTTTTCCCCTTTTGGGATAAACACTTTTTCCGACTTATAATTTACCCGGTGAATAGGGTCTTTCTCGGTATGGTACATGGTGGTGGCCATGGCCATAGGGGATGGATAAAAATTTTGTACTTGATCGGCTCGAAAGCCATTATTCTTCAGCCAAAAGGCCAGGCTCAACATGTCTTCATCAGTGGTGCCGGGATGAGCGGCAATAAAATAAGGAATGAGGTATTGTTCTTTTCCTGCCTCTTTGGAAAAGCGATCAAACATTTCTTTAAAGCGATCATAAGTACCCATGCCCGGTTTCATCATCTTGGAAAGCGGGCCACCTTCAGTATGCTCTGGAGCAATTTTTAAATAACCCCCCACGTGATGGCTTACCAATTCTTTTACGTATTCTTCATCCAGAATTGCCAGATCGTAACGCAGGCCTGATGCGATCATGATGCGTTTAATGCCAGGCAGTTCTCGTGCACGACGATATAAGCGGGTTGTTGGGGAATGATCGGTTACCAGATTTTTACAAATGGTAGGAAACACGCAGGATAAACGTCGACAGTGGGCGTGAATTTCCTCACTCACACAATTTAGTTGATACATGTTGGCGGTGGGGCCGCCTAAATCGGAAATGGTACCAGTGAAGCCTGGGGTAACGTCACGAATTTTTTCGATTTCTCGAATAATGGAATCTTCTGACCGGCTTTGAATCACCCGACCTTCGTGTTCGGTAATGGAGCAAAATGAACAGCCACCAAAACAACCGCGCATGATGTTGACAGAAAATCGAATCATTTCGTAGGCGGGAAGTTTTGCATCGCTATAGGCTGGGTGTGGCACCCGCTGAAACGGTAATTCGAAAACGTCGTCCAGTTCTTGTGTGCTTAATGGAATGGGTGGCGGGTTAATCCATACGTAACGGTCGGCGTGTTTTTGCACTAACGTTCGTGCGTTAGAGGGATTGGTTTCTAAATGCAAAACACGGGAGGTGTGTGCGTATAGCACGGGGTCTTTACTGACTTTTTCAAAGGAAGGCAGCAACACATATTCTTTTTCGCTGCCCGCGGCAGGGCGAATATGCACAACCTGAGCTTGATCCGCTTGGTTCTCCCCCGTAACGCAGGGTGCTTCCATGGCGGCGTTGGTTTGCTCCCAGTGATAGGGGTTTTGATGGGGGTCAATTCGGCCCGGTTGATCAATGCGGGTCGAATCTTTTACGCGCCAATCTTCCGGTAACTCATTTACCATGCAGGCACTGCCGCGTACATCACGAATGTCTTTCATGGCTTGGCCAGCAGAAACGCGATGGGCAATTTCCACCACGGCACGTTCAGCGTTTCCATACACCAATAGATCGGCTTTTGAATCCATCAATACGGAACGGCGTACTTTATTCGACCAATAATCGTAGTGGCCAATGCGGCGTAAGCTGGCTTCGATGCCGCCGATTAAAACCGGCACGTCTTTGTAGGCTTCGCGGCACCGTTGCGAATAAACAATTACCGCGCGATCGGGGCGTTTGCCGCCTTTGTTATTTGGGGTGTAGGCGTCGTCATGGCGAATTTTATGATCGGCAGTGTAACGGTTGATCATGGAATCCATATTGCCGGCGGACACTGCAAAAAACAGATTAGGTTTGCCAAGCTGGCGAAAGGCTTCGGCGCTGTTCCAATCCGGTTGCGCAATAATGCCCACACGAAAACCCTGGGATTCCAGCAACCGACCAATTACGGCCATACCGAAGCTGGGGTGATCCACATAGGCATCACCTGAAATAATGATGATATCGCAGCTATCCCAGCCTAATTCGTCCATTTCTTTACGGGACATGGGTAAAAACGGCGCGGTGCCATAACATTCCGCCCAGTAGCGCGGATAGGTGAACAGGGATTTGGCTGCTTGCATGGAGTGGACTGCGATTGATGAATCAGACGCCAATTTTAGCGGAAGTGGAGAGGGATAACCAATGTTGCAATGTAGTTAGGTCGTTTGGAGGCGGTCAATCCCGTAACGGAGATTCTAGGACAGTAACCTAGAACCTCTGCTGTGTAGGGATTAGAACGGTTACTTCCAGCTGCCGCCACTGCAAACCATAGGCCCAAGTACGGTGCCCTCTGGATAGGTGCGACCGTTGTGTTTGCAGTCTGCCCAGGCTATGGAGCTCACTAGAATAAACGAAAGTGCAATAATCGTTTTCATGGGGTGCCTCCTATTAAAGGCTAGTGATGTTTTGCGGTAAGGAGGGCTCCCTCGGTAGAAGCCGTGCCAGCATGACTTTGGTTTCTTCATGATTCCAAGGGATTTGATTGTTGAATAATTCGTTTGCGGTACTGGCGTTAATAAAAAGGGTTTTGGTAATTCGATTCGGATCGTCGATCTTGATAACGCTGTTGATCACCA
>JBFKSL010000157.1:0-8768 GCA_041626995.1 Ketobacter sp.
AGCCCCATCAGCACGTCCTTAATAGCCTCTGTTCCACCCGTGGAGGCACCAATGGCGATTAAACGACCAGGTTTCGGCGCATAGTGAGCCACTCGCGTGGTTTCTTTTCGCTCCGGTTGTCGGGCTCGCTCTGAGCAGGCTTCAAGGCTGGCAATATTGGCATTGGCAGCGCCACGAATTTTTTCTGCTATATCCTGCTCATAATCTACCAAACCTTTACCCAAATTTTCTTTGGGTTTGGGTAGATAATCAAACGCACCAATATGCAATGCTTCTAGGGTTATGTCTGCGCCGGCTTCAGTTAGGGTTGATATCATTATCACCGGCATGGGCCGCAGACGCATTAAGTTTTTCAGAAAGGTGATGCCATCCATTCTCGGCATTTCCACATCTAAGGTTAAAACGTCTGGCGCAAGTTGTTTTATTTTATCTCTGGCTATATAAGGATCAGAAGCAGTACCCACTACTTCCATATCGGGCTGATTATTAATAATTTCTGATAAAACTTGACGGATAACGACTGAATCGTCCACCACCAATACTTTTATTTTTTTATCATTCGCCATTCATATCCCCAATCAAAACAACTCAACATCACCTGATGAGGGTTTGGTGTTAATGGATTTGGCATAATCACGTTCACGCTCGTAAACCAAGCTATTGCGCATGGTTTTAAGCTTCCTTACTTTAACCGATCCTGTATCAGGAAAATACAATACTTTTCTGGGATACAATCCACCCACATCCTCTGCCGCTAAATAAAGGGATTCGTTCGCTATAAACTGTTTTACAAATTCGATGTTTTTTCGACCTATATCGATATTATTCATGCTTTCGAGAACTTTGCCGCCACCAAACACTTTAATTTCCATGTTCTTTTTCGTGCCACCGTTCTTGAAAATTTCGTTAATGAGATATTCCATGGCCCAGTTTCCGTAACGAGCAGATGCGCTCACTGGTAAATTGGTTTTAACGTTTAAGGAAAGGTCACTCTGAACGGGTAGCATAAAGTGATTCATACCACCGATGCCTGTTACTCTATCACGAACGCAAGCGGAAATGCAGGAGCCCAGCACGGTGACAATCATTTCCCCTTCGGTAGATACATAGAACTCCCCAGGCAAAATCTTGGCCGCGTACACCCCCTGCCTTTTATCCCAATAACGATTAATATGTGAAAAGCCTTTGGGTGCCTTAGGTTGTGGCGAAACAGGATCTCTGAATTTTTCAGGCATTACATTCATTAATGAGATTTCCTATAAATGGTTCTGCCCAGTGAGATGAAACGCTGAGTAACACCATGCAGTGTCTCCGAATGCCCAATAAACAAATGGCCATTTGGCTCCAGTATGTTGGCATAACGGTCAAATAGCTGTTTTTGAGTATCCTTACTAAAATAGATCACTACATTTCGGCAAAATATCACATCAAACTTCCCTTTCATGGGCCACTCAGCCAAGAGATTCAAACGATTGAAAGTGACGTAATCTTGAATATGTGATTTCACACGAAATTGGCGGGTATCATCCACATTTACTGTTTCAAAATTTCTTCTCACGATATCAGGATCTAAATTACCAACCCGCTCTTGGGAGTAAATTCCATTTCGACCATGCTGGATCACATTGGTGTCCAAATCGGTTGCCAGTACCTTCACATCCCAACCTTTTTTTGGGATGGCTTTATGCAAGGTCATTGCAATGGTATAAGCCTCTTCACCAGTTGAGCAACCTGCAGACCAGATACGAATTTTTCGATTTTTTTTGCTTTGTAATAAGGCAGGAACCACCACGTTTTCCAGATGTTCAAAATGATGAGGCTCACGATAGAACGAAGTTAGATTAGTGGTGATAGCATTTATAAAATTAGTGAGTTCCGCTCCTTCATTTTCTTCAAGATAAGTCAGGTACTGTTGAAATGTGGTGAATTTTAATGTTCTAATGCGCCGGACAATACGGCTATAGATCATTTCCTTTTTATGTTCACCCAACTCTATGCCTGTACGCTGCTTGGCTATGCGCTTTATACAGCCAAAATCTTCATCAGACATAGGGACTTCGCGGTTGGCGAAATTCTTTCCCTGACCGCCAGCTTGTTTAACGGCACGCATCGTTTGCATAATGGGCGTTTAATTTTCCTTTCTAAATTTTAAAAAAGATGTTCACTAAATTAGAACTCTTCCCATTCATCTGAGTGTTCAAGATCATCAACAATGGATTCACGGCTAGCTTTAGCAGCAACAGGTGCTCGCACTGCTGTTGTATAACTTTGACCAGAGGCAGCAACAGGTGCCATCGCCAATGCAGATTCGTCTAAACTAAAGAAGCCAATCAAGTCCATAAGTTGTCTAGCCTGATCAGATAATGCTTCGCCTGCTGCCGAGGCTTCCTCTACCAAAGCGGCATTTTGTTGCGTCATTTCATCCATTTGCGAAATCGCCGTATTTACCTGCTCGATACCGGAGGTCTGCTCTACGGCTGCCGTGGTGATATCACCAATCATTTGACTTACTTTTTGCACGGAATCCACAATACCTTGCAGGGTTTCGCCAGACTCATTAACCAGCTCAGTTCCGTCTTCCACTTTGGCTACGCTGTCTCGAATTAAGTCTTTTATTTCTTTGGCCGCTCCAGCAGAACGTTGTGCCAGGTTGCGAACCTCACCGGCTACTACAGCAAATCCACGACCCTGCTCTCCTGCCCTGGCTGCTTCTACTGCGGCATTCAAGGCCAACAAGTTAGTCTGGAAGGCAATTTCATCAATTACGCCAATGATATCGGATATTTTCTTACTGGCATGATTGATTTCGCCCATAGCAGTCACCGCGCGAGACACTACTTCGCCACCACGCTCTGCGATACGCCAGGCTTCGGTAGAAAGATCATTGGCCTGTTTGGCGTTCTCAGAACTTTGTTTTACTACGCTGGTCATTTCTTCCATGCTGGAAGCGGTTTCTTCCAGAGATGATGCCTGCTCCTCTGTTCGTTGGCTTAAATCAGAATTGCCCTGCGCAATCTCATCTGCACCACTGGAGACAGCATTAGCTGACTCGTTAATGCCTCCAATAATACTAATAAGCTTCTCCACTGTGGCATTGGCATCATTTTTTAACTTGCCAAAACTGCCTTGGTAATCACGGTGAATTTTCTCACGCAAATTCCCATGGGCTAATGCCCCCAGCACACGCATGGTATCGCTCATGATCTCTTCTGTTACTTCCATTAAGGTATTAAGGCGATTACTTAAATTAAGCATAAAGCCTTCTTTACCTTCAATGCCTATGCGAGCTGTTAATTCACCATTTGTCGCTTGGGTAACCAAGTTATCAATTTCGCGCTCTGTTCTAACTTCATCGGTACGGTCTGCCCATTCCACTACTGAACCAATACGATCACCCGTTTCATTTACCACTGGATTAGCTACTAACGCAAAGGTACGCCCTCCTATCTCGATTTGAGCTCGATAAGTAGACGTGAGTTTACTTAACAGATTGCGTTGGTGAGCTGGGTTTTTATGGAAGGAATCAAAGTTACTGCCAACTATTTTTCTTGCTTCAAAATGAGTCAATTCTTTACGAATATCCTTTTCGGCAGTTTGCAACATTTCAGATACAGAATTATTCATGTACACAATATTTCCATCTGCATCGGCAATCATGGCATTGGTGGTTACGTTATCCAATGCTTGACGAACCCGTAAATTTTCTTCTGCTATACGGCTTTGTTCCTGCTCGCGCTTCAATTCTTCTGTCTTGTTTTTCCATTCAACTACGGTACCAAGGCGATGATTATCCTTATCCATAACCGGGGTAGCAATTAGCCCAAATGTTAGCGAACCTACTTTTATGTCTGTCCTATAAGCAGATGACAATTCGTTCAACAACTTTCTTTGATGAGCTGGATTTTTATGGAAGACATCGACGTTAGATCCAATGAGCGATCTTGAATCAAAATTGGGTAATTCTTTACGTAACTCTGATTCTGCCTCTTGCAACATACCGGTTACAGAATCGTTCATATAGATGATATTAAGCTGCTCATCCGCCATCATTATATTGGTATCACAGATTTTAATCGCCTGTGCAATGCGTGCATTTTCATTGGCTATTCGTTTCTCTTCCTTCTGTTTGGCCAATTCTTCAGTTTTGTCATACCACTCAACAACTGTGCCTAAACGTTCGCCCACATCCGAGAAAAGCGGTGTAGCCACCAATCCAAATGTCATACCATTCAAATTAAGATCGGTTGTATAGGGAGCCCTTAATCCATTCACCAAACTACGTTGATGGCTAGGGTTCTTATGAAAGGAATCCACATTGCGGCCAATCAAATCATTGCTATCAAATCCAGGAATGGCTTCTCGCAAGCGGGTATCATTGTTCTGCATCATTTTGGTGACAGAATCATTCATATAGCAGATATTAAAGTCGGTATCGGCCACCATAACATTGGCTTGACACACCTCGAGACTTTTCTTTAGCCGCACTTCATCTTGACTTGAAGCATTACCCTTAACCGAGAGTGCAACGAATATTCCAGCGGCAAGCAGCAGCAAACTAAAGACTAACGGACCAGATATACTACCCTCAGTGGACGACAACCCTGCCTGCAAAGGTTGCCAGGCAGAATACAGAAAAAAAACAAAGCCTGTGCTGGGTAGCACTGCGCATAAAAGGGCTCGTTGTGTAGCGGTTAATTTATTCACAAAATCCATTGTTTAGCCCTCTTCCATTCGGCTTTAAGATTAATTTGATTCTTTAAGTTCTTTTAATGCAGATAGAGACACATCTGGAATGGTATCAGCGCCCAAAAGCTCATTAATATCCAATAGAATCACCATTTTGCTATTAACATTTACCAAACCTTTTATATACGAAGTATTCACTTGGTCACCCAGGTCGGGGGCAGATTTCATATCATCTGAGGACAAGCTGTAAACATCGCTTACCGCATCCACCACTATGCCCATTACTCGCGCGCCCTTTTCCGTATTCACTTTTAATACAATCACCACGGTTAACGGACCGTAATCCACTTTGCTTAAGCCAAAACGCTGGCGCAAATCAATAATAGGAACAATGGTACCACGCAGATTAATTACGCCTTTTATATGGCTGGGAGCATTTGGAATTGGCGTAACGCTTTCCCAACCGCGAATTTCCTGAACTCTTAGAATATCCACACCATATTCTTCTTCGGCCATAATGAACGTGAGATATTGATCTGTCTGCTCGTTCTCTCGGCCAGCCAATTCAGTATCCGCGTTTTCGTACGTTCTTTCTTCTGCGGTATTCATTAATATTCTCCAGTTTTACTGCTTGCTAAGCTGCCCAGGTTTTACTTGATACCAGTTTCAAACCATTTTTAGAATTCTGTTGATCACCAGCCATTTGCACCAAATCGGTTACATCCAATATAAGTGACACAGTGCCATCACCCAGTATAGTGGCTCCCGATATGCCTTCGACTTTTTTGTAATTGGTTTCCATGCTCTTGATCACAACCTGTTGCTGACCAAGCAGTTCATCTACCACAATAGCCACTTTCGCGCTGCCTACTTCAACCACCACCAACAGGCTCTCGGAAAGTTCCCGACTACGAGGTTCCTCTCCAAAGACTTCCCACAACTTGATAATAGGAATGTATTCATCTCGCAAACGAAATACATCGCACCCACCCGCCACATGATTAATCAAATTCATGTCAGGTTGTAGGGATTCAACAATAGACACCAGTGGAACGATATAGGTTTGATCGCCCACTTGAATTAACTGACCATCAAGAATGGCAAGAGTTAGCGGCAAACGAATGGTAAATGTAGAGCCTTCACCCTCTACGGACTTCACTTCGATGCCACCGTTTAATTCCTGAATATTTCTGCGCACTACATCCATACCCACGCCGCGACCGGACACATCGGTAACTTGCTCGGCGGTGGAAAAGCCCGGTTGGAAGATCAGGTCTTGAACCTGCTCATCAGAAAGCTGTTCTTGTTCAATGATCACACCGTTCTGAATGGCTTTTTGTAGTATTTTTTCTTTATTTAGGCCGCGACCATCATCAATGATTTCAATCATGATATTGCCGCTTTGGTGAAAAGCATTTAGCGTAATGGTACCCGTTTCCGGCTTACCCGCTGCAATCCTGTCTTCAGGGGTTTCCAAACCATGATCTAGCGCATTTCGCACTAGATGCACTAAAGGATCTCCAATCTTTTCCATCACAGTTTTATCCAGCTCTGTCTGTTCACCGGATAATTTCAATTCGATTTTTTTGCCTAGCTGACGCGACAGATCCCTTACCATTCTGGGGAAGCGACTGAAGGTAAAACTGATGGGCAACATGCGAATCCGCATAACACTTTCCTGCAGCTCCCTGGTGTTATGCTCAAGCTGAGCCAATCCCTCTTGCAGGTTGGCTAATTTACTGAGATCGAACTCCGTTCCCAGTTGCCCCAGCATGGATTGTGTAATAACCAATTCACCAACTAGGTTAACCAAACTGTCTATTTTTTCTATGGAAACACGAATGCTGGTGGACTCGCTCGTTTTTGCTGTTTCCTTAGGGCCTAGTGTTGCTTCGGCGGCTTTTGCAGCTACTGCAGGTTTTTCTGGTTTAACAACGACTTCTGCTGGCGTTTCCACTTCGACAACGGGGCTGGGTTGCGCTGATTCTAATGATTCAGCTGCGCCAGCATCTTCTTCAAAGTCAAACAACCCGCCAGCAACGCTAATATGTAGCTCAGATTCATCCACTACCCATTCGAATACTTCTTCAATTTTTTGCTTATCTTCCCGGGTATCCAAATACATTTCCCAACCCAGATAGCACTCTTCAGGGTTAAGGGCTGGCAGGTCAGGAAGATTATCCAATTTGGCGGTTACCGTCAGCTCACCTAATTCAGCCAACTCTCGAAACATACGTAGAGGCTCATTGCCAGTTCTTAATAGATTGACGTCTGGAATGAATGTAATCTGCCAAGTAGTAATATCACCATTGGAGATGGAAGAAGCGGCTTCACTAGCAACTTCTTTGGATTGTGCCGTTTCTTCAACAGCTTTAGCTGATGCAGACTCACTAGCAGCTGCTTCTGGTTCACTCCCATTCAAAATGCAATTAAATTGCTCTATGAGCTGTTTGGATTGTTGAGTATCCACTGGCTGCTCTGATTGTAGTGCTGTAAGCATGCCGTTGAGACAATCCACTGATTGCAATAGTAATTCAATATGATCCTGTGAGAGCTGACGAGAACCTTCTCTCACTTGATCAAGTAATGTCTCCAAAACGTGGGTAAATTCTGCCACTTCGGTGAATCCAAAGGTACTACTGCTGCCTTTGATGGAATGAGCGGCTCGAAAAATACAATTGATCGTTTCTGAGTCCAGATTTTCACAATCAATGTCCAGCAAGCTGGACTCCATGGTTTGCAAACCTTCAAAGCTTTCTTCAAAGAAAACCTGATGAAATTGACTCAGGTCGATACTCATAATGTTATCCCAACACTTTCTTAATGGTATTAAGCAACTGATCTGGATTGAACGGTTTTACGATCCAGCCGGTGGCTCCGGCAGCCTTACCCTCACTCTTTTTATCCGCCGCAGATTCAGTGGTTAACATAAGAATGGGAGTGAATTTGTAATCCGGTAACGCTCGCAGGTTTTTAATAAGGGAGATACCATCCATCACCGGCATGTTGACATCGGATATGACCAAATCAACTTGGCCTTGTTGCGCTTTATTAAATGCCTCTTGGCCATCGGAAGCTTCTACCACTTCATAACCTGCCCCTTGCAGTGTAAAGCTCACCATTTGACGCATAGATGCACTATCATCAACCGCCATTATTTTTGCCATTTGCTATCTCCATAATGCCTTTTTAAGTATTTTGAATTTCTAATTCGTTGACAACTCCCAACAATTTGGCAGCTGATAGAAAACTCTCTGAGGGATTTTGAATGCAAGCACTCAAGTGCTGGTTTTTAAGAGAACGGCTAAGTGCCACAAGAATTTGTAGAGCACTGGTATCGATTCGTTCCACCTGAGAAGCATCAATAACAATATCGGACGCTTCTGTTAAGAAGCGTTCCATCTGCTCATGCATGATTTCAGATTTACTTATATCGCTACTCTTTTCCAATTGATAGGTAACGTGTTCCGCCATGAGTGCTGCCATCCAGTTAGCTGCTAAAAAATAAACACATGTGGATAAATCAATGTCTTTCTTTGAAAAAGAATAGTCAGGTTACAGCGTTACGCTAGCAAACCCTGGCAAAAAGTTAGTGCAGCGCTCTGCTTATAATTTTTGGCTATTTGAAAGCACTTTTTATAATCAGTGGGAACGCTTTTCTAGGAATATGAAGCAGTTATATACACACTATTTAGATGCATATTTGGATTTACTGAAATCCTGACCGATTCTGTCCTGGCCGATCATCCAATAGTTTTTGCTCTTTTTGATCTTCTTCCCGTTCTTCCTGCTGACGGGCCTTTTCTATTAACTCATCCATGGTTTTCAGCTTATTGCTGGCCTCAAACCAATTTTTTGTTTGTGCTTGCAGTGCTTTTTCTCTTTGTTTTATATCCTGTTTTTGGCGCTCAATTGCTTCTTTTAGCTTACTGATGAAAACCTGATATTGCCCCAACTGAGCTGCACTTTGTATTTGACGCTGCTGATAACTCCCGACCAGTCGAAGCGGGTGGCGCGGTAAAGGCCCTTTTCGGCATCGGGCAGATAAAGCTTCATGCGTACCTGATCGTTGGCAATTTCGG
>JBFKSL010000158.1:0-8742 GCA_041626995.1 Ketobacter sp.
CAGGCTTTCCTGACCCTGCTATTACCAACCCTAATATCCGTTTCCAACAAACCCGTTCCATGCCGAATGAGGTAACCCGTACCGACTCCATGCCAGTGAAATACTACAAGGCAGATGACGGTAAGTTCCGTTCTGTGGTGGATGAAAAAGAAGGCAAGGAAACGTTTTGGAATTTTGGCCGCTTAAGCTCCCGTGAAAACCCATTGGTGTTGTTCACCCTAGCCAGCCAAGCTTCCATCGGTGCGTTTATCGCTATCTTCCTGGCGCCTTGGTTAGGATTGGAAAGCATTGCTGCCATCGAAAACAGTGTGGCATTTATTCCTATGTTGGTTGTGCTAATGGCATTGCAAGCCTGGGGCTTGTTCTTGTCTACCATGCACTTAGGTAAGCCGCTACGTTTTTATCGTGGATTTAACAATCTAAAGCATTCACCGGTTTCCCGCGAAGGATTGGGCATTGCCATGTTCCTGACTGGTTTGGGTGGTTATGCCTTCTTCAAGCTTGCCAATATATGGTTGGATTGGTTTGCCGTAGAGGTGTTGGCGCAAGTGGTTGGTGGTTTTGCTGCAATCGCCGGTTTGATCGGCCTGTGGTACATGCATAAAAGCTATCGTATTAAAGCGCGCCCATTTTGGAATCACTGGCAGGTCATTACCTCCTTCTTCGGCACCATGTTCAGTATGGGTAGCGTACTGCTAGGCCTGTTTATCGTGCCTATTGCGCTAATGAATGGAGATAGCATTGCAAGCCTGATCACCGTGTTGGGTGCCATGGCCCTTATCGGTTTTGTGGTCGAAGGCGTTGGCTTGATCGCTCATGCTAAATATCTGAATACTGAGTCTGGGGAAGGTGCAGCGGCACACTACATTCAATGCACTACCTTTGGTAAGACCTATGCGCTGCGTAATGGCTTGATAGCCGCCAGTGTTTTGGTTGCCGTGCTAATGGTTGTGTTGCCTTTAAATGCTACCGGCGGCGTGATCGCTTGCCTGATGTTGCTCGCTTTTGGTTTGCCTGCCTTGATGATGGGGCGCGCGCTGTTCTATGTGCTGGTGATTCCCACCACCATGCCTGGCGCCTTCTTCTGGAAGAACAAAGGCTTTGAAGAGCATGCTCGCGATATTGGCTTGGCGGAAATGCCTCAGGTGGGCGTAGTGCCGCACTTGCATTAACACCATTGCTAAATAAAAAAGGGGCCAAAATTTCGGCCCCTTTTTTTGTTTCTGAAAAATTAAGCTACGTTAGGGAGTGACAATATTAAACCAGAAATGAAAGGTATCCAGCATTGTCATAAAGTCGTCGAATACTTTCTTCTTACCCTGAACCTTAATCTTCCCACTGTTAATGCCCTCGTCAAAAGTAGTTTCATTCAGCTGAATGGCATGCATAACCGATATGGGCAATGAAAGCGTCACATCGGCGTTTTTAACCTGCTTAGAGGTGTGATTAAGCACAGCATTCTCTACGCTCAAGGTGTGCTTGCTGTTAATGTCGGTAAAGTTCACATTGATGTTAAACGTTTTGCCCGTGGCTTTCTCCGCATTTAAGCGCACCGCTAAATAATCAAATAACATCTCTGGCGTCATCGCGCGAATGGTGTCAGGGGTGGCAGTTTGGGTTCCGCCAGCAGTCGGCACTCCATTGCGTAGCTCATAGGCACCTTGTAAATAAACCGAACGCCAAGGGCCTGATTCCGCCTGATAGCCCAACTGTTCTAACGCATCGGCCAATAGCAGTTTGGACGGTTCGCTTTTCGGATTGGCGAAAACCGCATGCTTCATCACCTCAGCAACCCAGCGATACTCACCCTTATCAAAGGACGCTTTTGCTTTTTTCAGCACGGCCTCTTCGCCACCCATAAAGTCCATGTACTTCTTGGCAGCTTGTTCTTGAGGCAGGTTATTTAAGTCGGAAGGGTTGCCGTTATACCAACCCATATAGCGTTGATAGATGGCCCGGCTGTTGTGACGCAAGGTGCCGTAGTATCCCCGCGTGCTCCAGTTGCCATCCAATTCCGGGGGCAGCTTTAACATTTCTGAAATTTCTTCACCGTTGTAACCCTGGTTCATTAGGCGCACAGATTGGTCGTGGGTGAATTTATAAATGTCGCGCTGCTTTTTAAAGTAAGAAACAATGCGCTCGTTGCCCCATACCGGCCAGTGATGGCTTTGAAATTTTACTTTAACCTCGTTGCCCCACATCTCAATGGTTTCATTCAGAAAGGACGACCATTTCAGCGCATCGCGAACCTGGGCGCCACGAAGGGTGAGAATGTTGTGCATGGTGTTGGTGGTGTTTTCCGCCATCCACAGGGCTTTGGATTTAGGGAACCAGGTGTTCATTTCTGCTGGTGCTTCTGTGCCGGGCGTCATTTGAAACACCATTTCCACGCCATCAATGGTTAGGGTTTCACCAGTGGTTTTAATTTCCCGTGAGGGAAGAATCAAGCTCGCCAAGCCAGTGGACACGGTCATGCCTAAGCCACCATTAACGCCGCCACGTTCATTTCGTGGTAACAGCACCCCATACATATACGTTGCGCGTCGCGCCATGGCGTTACCGGCAATCACGTTTTCCGATACAGCATGCTCGGTGAAATGTTCGGGAGCAAGAACTTGCACTTTGCCAGCCTCAACATCTTTGCGGTTGATAATGCCGGAAGCACCACCGTAATGGTCAATGTGGCTATGGCTGTATATCACCGCAACCACTGGGCGTTTGCCCAACTTTTCGTTGGTGAAATCCAAAGCGGCTTTCGCGGTTTCAGGTGAAATGAGCGGATCAAACACAATCCAGCCGGTTTTGCCTTTAACGAAAGTAATGTTGGAAAGGTCGTAGCCCCTAACCTGATAGATGCCATCGGTAACCTCATACAAGCCGTATTGCATGCCCAGTTGTGCGTTGCGCCATAGGCTGGGGTTGACCGTGTCAGGGGCTTTTTTGTCTAAGGATATGTACTTTTTGTATTGCTCCAAATCCCAAACAGGGGTGCCACTTTCCCCTTTAATGGTGAGTGCTTTGGGTTTGGCGATAAGGCCTTTTTTGGCATCTTTAAAATCTTGCTTGTCTTTGAACGGCAAGGATTCTTGCACCTGTTTATTGGCCTCAATGGTGTATTGCGTCGCAGGTTTCGCATTTACTGCTGCCATAGCCGCCGTGTTAGTTATTAAAAGAACGCTAGCAAAGAGAGCTTGTGCTTTCCGTTTCATAAGTTTCCTCAACCTAGTTGCTTTGAAATGCTTGAATAAATATTGAACAGGATGGTCTGGCCTAAAATTTTTACTGCATTCAGAGGCTATCAATATTGCTTATTGAATACGAGAGGGCATGGTTTTGTTTTGCTTGGGAGAATGACGCAAAACAATGAAAACACCATTTTTGGACCGTTTTAATGGGTTCAAAATAGCCGGGAATATTGGCCGAAATGGAGGTGATATACGCAAACAAATACAATTTTATATGCCCCAAGTGGGTTAGCGTAATGTTTAGTTGAGCGACCTTTTCGTATAAGTCGCCAAGGATGGTGGAATAACAATAAGTGGAATAACAATAATAAGGGGAGTTAAGGATGTCTCGTCTGGTCAGGTGCTTTATTCGTGTATTGATTACGGGGTTTGTCATAGCGTTTATTACGGGGTGCAAATACGATGCCCCTGTAGAAATGAAAATGAACCTGGCTGAGGCCAATCAAAAAAAGGGGAGTCACTTCTACGACAACGGCTTTCCAACCAACCTACGCCGTCAGGCAGATGGTTCAATAAATATTACCGATTTTCCCCGTCAGCGCCATTTGCTCACCGCTGAACTCGTGGCAGCCATCCCGCTTCATACTCAAGGTTATCACACCGTCAGCACCGTTTATCTGCCATTTACCGGCCCATTGCCGAACGGCTTGATCGGGCGTGAGCCTTTGTTCTATGCAGAGCCCGGTTCTGCCATTCAAGTGGTGGATATTGATCCAACTTCACCGGAATACGGTCGCCGTTTTCCTCTCACAGTTTCTATGACGGAATCACAAGGTGCCTATCGGCCAAAGCATCTGTTGCAAATACAACCGGTGTTGGGAGTGAATCTGCGCCCCAATACCACTTACGCCGCAATTGTGCTGAACTCGCCGCAGACCGATGGCGAAGGGCTGATACAAAACGAGCAACTCAGGGCCGTGCTGGCAGACGATGATTCTATCAATAGCGAAGCAAGAGAAGTCTATCGGCCATTGCGTGATTATCTACACATGCAAACCATTGCGGTGCAATCGGTAGTTGGGGCAACGGTATGGAGTACCGGTGACCCAGGTGAAAAATTGCATCGAGGTGCTGAAGCTACAGTAGAACGAGTGCAGCAAATGGAGACGCTGCCACTGAAGAACCTTGCATCATTAAAAGAATATGAGGACTACTGCGTCATTCGTGGCGACATCAGTATTCCCATGTTTCAGAATGGAGTTGCGCCCTACTATCTTTTGGGCGGGCAAATGGAATGGGATACAGCAGGCGATCCGGTGGTGCAATACTGGCGCGATACTGAGTTTGTCTTAACTGTCCCCAAACGGGAGCTGATGCCAGAGTCGGGCTTTCCCATTCTGCACTATGTGCATGGAGCCGGAGGTCGAGCCCATCAAGTCTATGATCGCGGGCCTTTCGATCGTATCGATTTTACTCAATACCCCTATTACCTTGGAGAAGAAGGTAAGGGGCCATCCATGATTGCGGCACAGCGAGGCTGGGCCAGTTCAGGATTTGCCGGTCACGTCTCTTATGATCACGTGGGGGAAATCGCCGGGCTGCGTGGAGCCGTAGTGTATAACCTATTTAATCCAACCGGGTTGTTGGCAAGCTACTACCAAATGGCCTGGGAGCGCATCTATTTTCGTCATGTGCTAAATCGCCTGGAGCTAAGCACGGACTATTGCCCTGACTCTCTGGTGTCGGAAAGCGAATCAGCAGTACGCTTTAACCCCGACATGCAAGTTACCATGGGCCAGTCTCATGGCAATTGGATAAGCAGCTTAGTGGCCGCTGCTGATCCAATACCGTATCAAGGCGCTATTTTTAGCGGTCTTGCTGGTACCTGGACCAAGCTCTACGCCAACAATCAAACCTATCGCCTGATTATGGATGCAGCAGTGATCAACCAACTACCCGATGGCGTACTGGACGATGCCCATCCGTTTCTAACGTTGTTGGAATGGCTGCTAGGAGGCGTGGATTCCACCGCCAATGTGGACTCGCTGCTTCGCTATCCAAAGAAAACCCCGCCCCATATCATCGCTTTTTCTGGCTACAAAGACTATTTCTCCACAGAGTTAACCCAGCGCCCCTTTTTAATGGCGCTAGGTACGGACTTGCTAGGGCCGGATATCGGAGAATCTCTTGATTACACACTTATGCCCCATATGGCCAGTGCGGGGCTACAGCAACTGTCCTACCCGCTGGGCAGTAATCGTGCAGTGCCCGGGTATGGCGAGCGCACCGCAGTAGTAATGCGCTATCGTGGTGATAACCCGGTGTTTGGCTATACCGGGCACGAAATTACCTTTCAGCTCGAAGAGATAAAACATCAGTATGGGTGCTTTCTTGAACAATTGAGCGAGGGACATGCGCCCGTTGTGGACGTGGGGGTTCAACTGGGAGGCGCTTGTTATCACAGCCCATAGGGGGCTGCCAAATATTGTGGTAGGCTTTGCCCATTCCAAAGGAGGGCGAAGATGAAATATCAAGGCAGTTGTCACTGTGGCGCAGTTAAATTCGAAATTGAAGCGCCAGAAGTGATTGAATGCACCGACTGTAACTGTTCTATTTGCTCAAAAGCAGGATTTCTTCACCTGATACTGCCGCTTTCCAAATTCAAACTGTTGTCGGGGCTGGATAATATTTCCACCTATACTTTCAATACCGGAGTGGCCAAACATACCTTTTGCAAAACTTGTGGGGTGAAGGCGTTTTATACGCCAAGGTCGAACCCCGATGGCGTTGATGTGAATGTGCGCTGTTTGGACCCGGTGCCTGAGAACTTGGTGATTGAAAAGTTTGACGGGCAGAATTGGGAGGATCATGCGCATAAGGTGGCGCATTTGAGTAAAGAGTGAGGTGGAGCCTCATTTATGGCTCAGGTCAAATCTAACTTAATGTTACCATTTGAAGTTCATGTTTTAATATTCGCATAATATTAAAGATATACACGGTATTGTCTCGGATTTAAACGATCTATATTTCAGGTAATACAGCTACCTTTTTCGACAGGATGCTTAGGAGTAAGCAATGATTCTTCCAGTAATAATGGCGGGTGGTTCCGGTTCTAGGCTCTGGCCCATGTCACGACATGAGTTTCCCAAACAATTTCTTAACTTAGGTGAATCTAGGTCTATGTTGCAGGCCACTCTAAATCGCATTGGTAGCCTGGATCAGTATCCGTCAATCATAATCTGCAACGAAGTCCATCGGTTTATTGTTGCCGAACAGCTGCGAGCTGGAGGTTTTGAGGGGGCAAACATAATATTGGAGCCAGAAGGTAAGAACACGGCTCCTGCTATCGCACTGGCAGCTTTTAAGGCGATAGCACAGGGAGATGATCCGGTACTTTTAGTTCTTGCTGCAGATCACTTGATCAAGAATGAAGAGGTATTCTGCAAGGCTGTGGAACGAGGTGTTTCTCTTGCAGAAGATAACAAACTGATTACTTTTGGCATTGTTCCAACAAAGCCTGAAACGGGTTTTGGTTACATTCGACGGGGTGAAGAGTTGGTCGAAGGAGGAGGCCACTTGATTGCAGAGTTTGTGGAAAAGCCTGCTCCAATTGACGCACAGCATTACCTAGAGAGCGGCGAATTTTTCTGGAACAGTGGTATGTTCATGTTTAAGGCTAGCCGCTATCTGGCAGAACTACGGGAATACCGTGAAGACATCTATGCGAGCTGTGAAAATGCGATCAAAAACACGACCCGTGATCTGGATTTTGTTCGTGTAGATCGTGAGGTATTTTGCGCATGCCCCGAAGAGTCAATCGATTATGCGGTAATGGAACATACTAATGACGGAGTAGTAATTCCCGTCGACTGTGGATGGAGTGATGTGGGAAGTTGGTCTGCCTTGTGGGAGGTTTCCGATAAGGATGAGAGTGGCAATGTTATTGACGGCGAAGTGATGGCTTTTGATTGCAGTAACTCCTATTTTTGTGCTCAAGAAAAAATGGTGGCAGCCATAGGGCTTGAAGATGTGGTTGTGGTCGATACCAAGGATGCGCTACTGGTAGCAAAAATGTCGGAAGTTCAGCGAGTTAAAGAAGTTGTAAAACGGCTGAAAGAAGAGGGTCTTAGTGAATGGTTGCGCCACCGGGAAGTATATCGCCCTTGGGGAAAATACGATTCGATAGATTCAGGTCATCGCTTCCAGGTAAAACGTATCACCGTAAAGCCGGGTGAAAAACTCTCGGAGCAAATGCATCATCATCGAGCAGAGCACTGGGTAGTGGTGTCAGGCACTGCATCGGTTGTCGCTGGTGATAAAACATACCTGCTCACTGAAAACCAATCCACTTATATTCCGCTAGGGGTAAAGCATTCACTGGAAAACCCTGGCAAGGTGCCGCTAGAAATCATCGAAATCCAGTCGGGTTCATATCTGGGAGAAGATGATATTGTTCGTTTTAAAGATAATTATGGACGAGCCTGATACCAGGCTCGCCACAGGGGTGTGAGGCTTTGCTATTTTTAGTAGGCGTTCTTGTGGGTGAAACCTTTAAAGATGGTTAGGAATATGATTTTAATGTCGAGCCAGAGGGACCAGTTGCGAATGTAATGGAGATCGTGTTCCACACGCTTTTCCATCTTTTCTAGAGTGTCGGTTTCACCCCTCCAACCATTTATTTGGGCCCAGCCGGTTATTCCTGGTTTTACAAGGTGGCGTTGCATATAACCTTCGATTTCGTCTCGATAAAGCTCGTTATGGGCTACTGCATGGGGGCGCGGACCTACAATAGACATGGTTCCTCTCAGGACATTAATGAATTGGGGAAGCTCGTCTAAGCTGGTTTGTCGAAGAAACTTTCCAATGTTTGTAATGCGCTGGTCGCTTTTTCTGGCCTGTCTGACTTGTTCTCCATCTTCTCACACGGTCATTGAGCGCAATTTCCATACGTAGATTTCTTCGCCATAAAGGCCGTATCGTCTTTGTTTGAAGAAAATTGGCCCTGGTGAACTTAGTTTTACAGCTAGAGAGATTAAAGCCATTGGGATTGATATTAGTAAGAGAATAATGGAGCTTACCAATATATCCTCTAATCTTTTGGTAATGTGGCCGATGCTATCCAAAGGCGAGTCATAAACCCCGATAACTGGAATCCCACCTATATCTTTGATTCGGGAGTTTATTAGATTAAAAGTGAAAATATCTGGAACGTACTGAACTTGGATTGGGGAGTTGGCGAGATCCCTAATCATCTCTTTCATGCGCATTTCTGCCCGCATAGGAAGGGCAATGTATACCTCATCATATTCTTTGCAACGAGCATCAAAAGATAATTTGCTCAGAGGGCCTATGACTGGCAATCCCAATCCTTTGTCTGGGATGCTTCCCTCGTGCAATGTGTCATCATAGAACCCCGCGACCCTTATACCCATCCAAGGGGTTGCTAGGATATTTTTGGCTAAATTTACACCGAGGGGACCTGCTCCTGCAATAACTATGAGTCTGGTATTTCGGCCGTTTGCTCTAAGTTGCCGGAGTAAAATTCGCACAATGACTC
>JBFKSL010000159.1:0-8676 GCA_041626995.1 Ketobacter sp.
TCCGCACGGACAGTTCAAGTTCTACAGCGCGCCTAACGAATAGCCGGTTGCGTAATGCAGGTGAGTTGTGTATTGGTGCATGGCGAAGCTGTACCTCCTCAGGTGTCTCCAGTTTTTAAAGGAATCGGCAAAATAAGGCCAAACTATTCGGCCTTATTTTGCCGAAAAAAAACGGTTGGAAAATGCTGCGCAACCACATAGTCTTAAATTACCAATAATAAAAAATAAGATGGAACTATGTGGGAAAATCTGGATGATTATTGTGAAAGGCTTGATCATGGGTTGTGGGCAGAACCCGTTAACGCAGTAACGAATTTAGCTTTTATTGTTGCCGCCTTTTTGTGTTGGAAAACCCTGGCTAAATTGAGCAGGGTATCAGCCTCCGACTACTATCTAATCGCATTGCTGTTTTCAATTGGGGTTGGCAGCGGTCTGTTTCATACCTTTGCTACTGGCTGGGCAAAATTAGCGGATATCATTCCCATAGTTGTGTTCCAGCTATTTTATCTTTGGTTGTATAGCCGCAATGTCATTGAACTCTCCTGGAACCGTTCGGCGCTGCTGATGTCTGGCTTTTTGGTGATACTGGCTGGTGGATTTATGTTAAACCTTCGGCTTGCGCCCTGGTTGGATGAAATCGGTTTGCCTTTGAACGGTTCAGGCATGTACGCTGGGGCTTTGGTGGGGGTTTACTGTCTTGGCTTGTACCACATTTTGAATCAGGCCAAGCTGAGATTTACCTTGTTTATTGCGGCTGGTCTGTTCACGCTATCACTTCTGTTTCGAACTCTGG
This sequence comes from Ketobacter sp., assembly GCA_041626995.1. Classification (GTDB taxonomy): domain Bacteria; phylum Pseudomonadota; class Gammaproteobacteria; order Pseudomonadales; family Ketobacteraceae; genus Ketobacter. Next base: position 794 of record JBFKSL010000159.1, read on the forward strand.
ATATGGCTATTTGCAGCAGTTTTCCTTTAGGCACACATTTCTTATGGCACCTTTGCAACGCAGCGGTTCTTTATCTGTCCCTGATGGTTTATTTGCATAGTCGGTGACTTTTTTTACTGTGTCTGCGTCTAAACTCAATATTAGAGTTATCCGAGAAGGAAGCGCATCGTGATCTCAAGTTATATCATTACACCTGATAAAGAAGTGTCCACTGGTGGTGTTGAGCAATTGGGGCGTTGGAAGGAACAGCCCGAAGGCATGTTGTGGTTGGATATTCAGTCCGAAAGTCTTTCCGACTCTCGCGTCAGTAAACTTTTGGAAGAGATGAATTGCCACCCCTTGGCCATTCTTGATGCCTTGCGTAAACGTCACCCACCTAAGGTGGAGCTGTTTGAAGATCATTTCTTTATCCTTTATCGAGGCATGAGCGAGGTTCGTTCCCATATCAATTTTGATCACCAACAGATCGCATTTTTTGTAGGGAAGAATTATCTTATCACTCTGCACCCAAGAACTTCCCTCGGCATCGAAAAGGAATTGGCCAGAGGTTGGGATAATCTGAAAAAGTTTTCTCCTATGACGCTGGCACTTTCCATCATCCATTATTCTGCGGGCATCTATTTGGAGCAGATCTTGTCTTTCGAAGATGAGTTGGCAGACATTGAAGAGGTTTTATATAGCGAGCGCAGCGAGGCGGCGTTATTGGATCTGGCTTCCTATAAAGCCAGTCTGATTAAGCTAAAGCGAGTGTTTAATTATCACGATGCCATGTTTAGACAATTCAAGCATTGGGATAATGATGAGCTGCCAATGGATTGTGCGCCATTTCTGCACCGGATCAATGATGTGGCAGAACGCCTGGAGCGTATCCATAGCCTAACCCAGATGTATTACGATATCTGTGGCGACATGATTGATAGTTACATCTCCATTACTTCCCACCAAATGAATATCACCATGCGAGTACTTACGGTGGTAACGGTGATTTTTGTGCCGCTTACCTTTATTGCGGGGATCTACGGTATGAACTTTGAAAACATACCAGAGCTGCATTATCGATATGGCTATTTTATAGTGGTTGCCGTAATGCTGTTTATGTCGATCACGATGGTGATGATATTTAAAAAGAAAAAGTGGTTTTAGGCCGCACAGAAGGCTGAATCACTGAATTGAACTGGGCAACAGAATAATCGCTGGAGTGGCGCAAAGTACCAAAATCACCACTGTACCCCAACCGAAAGCCGCTGGGCGCTTGGTAAAATTGGTATAGGTAGCGCCCACCATCACTGGGCATAGCAGCAGTGCTCCCAGGGCTGCCAGAGCTGGCATCCAGAAACTGCATAACATCAATGGTGCCGCCACCAGCTCGATGGCGCCTGCTAATATCCGCAGCCAGTGTGGATACTGAAATCGATCAAATTCCTCAATCATATGAGGGTGGCCGCTTACCTTGAGCCAACCGGTGATGAGAAAGAAGACGCCTAAAATAATGCTGAGAATTTGTGCTGTTAAGATCATGGCAGCACTTTATCTTGAATATGGCCGTTTAGTCAATTGAGATTGACTAAATCTTCTGTTAGTTTTATAAAAAAGCAACTGGCTTGAATAACCAAATCAGGTGATTCAAATTGCCATCGACTTAGACATGATGCTGCCGTAAGTTGCCACAATTATAAGAAATTAAAAGAATAAAAAGGGAAGAGGGGCAAATGACTACAGTAAATGCCGCGTATACCGTGGAGGCTGCTCCGGCCGAAGTGGATCAAGAAGCGCTTGCAGAATCTCTGCAAAAGCTGAAGCTACAGGTGGTTGACTCAAACAAAGGCCTGTTTGGGCCTGGTTCAATGTTCTGGGAAATCAATCGTCATACCTTGGTGTATTTCCTGGGCGCTGTTCAGTCGGTACAGATGCAGTTATGCCATCCCTGGATAGCCAAAGCCGTATTCGAACATTCCAAAATCATGACTGATCCACGCCGCCGGGCGCAGCTTACCTATGTTTATCTGTGGTCCATCATCTATGGCGATATGGACATGGTCAGGAAAAAAGCGGAATCCCTATACAAGGTGCATAGTCGAGTGCAAGGTGTATTGGGTGAAGAGGTTGGTCGTCATGGTGAGCAGGATCAATACCAGGCCAATGAGCGCAATGCGTTATTGTGGGTGCATGTGACAGCGTTCTATTGTCGTCTGAAACTCTATGAGCAGTTGATCCAAAAACTGAGCACTGAGCAGAAAGATCAGTTTTGTCAGGAAGCTAAGCGCTATGCTTACTGTTTTGGTATTCCAGAAGAGGTTCACCCCAATTCATGGCAGGAAGTGGAAGACTATATCGAAGCCATGGCAGCGTCCGATACTCTTGCCAGAACCGAAACCGGATTAAAGATTCGTCATTTTCTGGAAGATAATATTCCGTCAGCCATGCGTGGAAAACTGTGGAATTTCATTTGCGCACCATTGCCGGAGCGTGTTCAGGCTCTGTTGGATCAACCCATGGCAACGCCGCAGAACCTGCTCAGTTCCAAGCGGGTTGGTTGGATGTTGAAGCAGTTCAACCGTATGTTGCCTGAGAAGGTGGCCTTTGTGCCTGCTTATCATGAAGCCATGCAGCGCATTAGTGGTAAGGAAGAGCCTGATTGGTTGACGGCTCGTTTGAATACTATATTCCTGGGAACGTCCCGCTTGGTGAGTTAGCACCAGGCGGTTAACGGTCCTTCATCAGGCGCTGTTTTTCCCGACTCCAATCACGATCTTTTTCACTGGCGCGCTTGTCGTGCAGCTTTTTACCTTGCGCTAATGCGATTTCACATTTCACAACGCCATTTTTCCAATATAGTGCTGTCGGCACGCAGGTGAGGCTCTTCTTGGCCATGGCACCAAAAATTCTACCCAGCTCTTTTTTGTGTAATAGCAGCTTTCGGGTGCGGGTCGGGTCTGGAACAAAATGCGTGGAAACTGTAGATAGGGGCGTAATGTGGCAGCCAAACAAGAAGGCTTCGCCATTTTTCATTAGCACGTAGCTGTCAGTAAAGCTTACCTTTTTCTCTCGCAGGCTTTTCACTTCCCAACCTTGCAAAGACAACCCAGCCTCGAACTTTTCCTCTAGGAAGTATTCGTGCTTGGCGCGCTTGTTTAAAGCAATGGTGGAACTGCCATTCGGCTTTTTCTTTGACATGTCGTTTATATCTTGCGCTTTTCAGCCACAGCTAATGCAAAAGGGAGCCAATTATAGGGCTAATGGGGGGTAAAACCCAAGTGCAGGGGAAATATAGCTGTGTGCTTTTGACACGGCGGGAAGGGGTAGGGGAAAATGGCGCATAATAAACATCTCACAAGGGCTTGCAATGTCAGAGCAGCATTCGATTCATGGGGTTTGGACCAAGCGTTGGACATTTATTTTAGCGGCGACCGGTTCTGCCGTGGGCTTGGGCAATATCTGGAAATTTCCATACATGGCGGGGGAAAACGGCGGTGGCGCATTTGTGCTGGTTTACCTGTTGTTTATTTTTGCCATAGGTATTCCTGTAATGCTGGCCGAGATTTTATTGGGGCGTCGTGGCCGTGCTAGCCCTATTAACAGCATGCACAAACTGGCGGAAGAAGCCCAGGCAACACCCTTCTGGGGTGGCATCGGCTGGTTGGGCGCCTTAGCGGGCCTGTTTATTCTGTCGTTTTATAGTGTGGTGGCCGGTTGGGCGGTGAACTATGTGTATTTGATGGGTAGCGGTGCGTTTCAGGGTCAGTCGGCAGATGCTATTAGCGGCATGTTTGGTGAGCTGGTTACCGACCCCAGGCGTTTGGTGGATTGGCATACCCTGTTTATTGCCATGACCATTACCGTAGTGGCCCACGGTATACATAAAGGTTTAGAAATGGCGGTGCAATGGTTGATGCCGCTGCTGTTCATTATGCTGCTGGTGTTGCTAGGTTATTCCGCTACCCAAGAAGGTTTCGGCGATAGCCTTGGATTTTTGTTTAGTGTGGATTTCAGCAAACTCACAGAAGAGTCCATTCTTAGTGCCCTGGGCCATTCCTTCTTTACCTTAAGCTTGGGCATGGGTGCCATTATGGCTTATGGCGCCTATATGTCTCGCCAGCAGAGTCTGGCGTCAACGGTTGTGACCGTTGGCATACTGGATACCTTGGTGGCGCTGGTGGCTGGCATCATTATTTTTACCATCGTGTTTGGTAATGGTATGGAGCCTGCTGCGGGTCCTTCCTTAATGTTTCAAACCCTTCCCATTGCTTTTAGCCAAATGCCTGGCGGCTTGATATTAGGCACGGTGTTTTTTGTGTTGGTGGTTATTGCCGCCTGGAGTTCGGCCATTTCTCTGGCTGAACCGGCGGTGGCCTGGGCGGTTGAAACTACTGGCTTGAGCCGTTTGCAGGCGGCACTGATTGTTGGTGTGTCCGCTTGGTTGCTGGGTGTGGCTTGTGCCCTGTCCTTGAACATTTGGGGTGATATCAAAATCTTTGATAATAATATCTTTGATTTCTTTGATAAGCTCACCACTAATATCATGTTGCCGTTGGGTGGCTTGCTGATTTGTGTATTTGTGGGCTGGGTAATGGATCGCGCCATTGTGCGGGCCGAGGTGGATATTGAGCACCCCACCATTTATAAAGCTTGGTTCTACCTGGTGCGTTTCATTTCACCAGTGGGTGTTGCCGTGGTGATGATCAACAAGCTGATGGAATAATATTGTGAGTGAAAAAATGATTCAAGTTGAAGTGGCTTATGCTTTGCCTGAAAAGCAATTGATTATTCCATTAAGCGTCAAGCAGGGAACCTCCATGTACGATGCGGTGGTGCAATCCGGTATCGCCAGCAAGTTTGACGATTTGGATGTGGATGCTGTGCCTATGGGCGTGTTTGGTAAAGCTGAACGTAAGCCGAAGGATAGGGTGTTGGAAGACGGTGAGCGGGTTGAGTTATATCGCCCGCTGATTGCCGATCCCAAAGAGGTTCGCAAAAAGCGGGCTGCCGCGAAAGCGGATAAAGAATAAAACGTTAAGCTGCGGTGGGTTCAGAGGGCTTTTCTTCTGGAGCCGCCTCTGCTGGTGTTTCCCCTGCCTCTTTCTCTGTTTCTTTGGGGGCTGCTTTTGCTGGCGTTGGTAAGCCCAGCTGCTTCAACAGATTGTTGCGTAGTGCTTCAGGGTCTTGATACAGGCTGTCATCGATTTTGGCCAAGCGCTCATTCTCGAAATACAAAACCAGATGATTGCGAATGGTAATACCTTTGCCGGTTTCCAGGTGGTATAGGTAGTCCCAACGGTTGGGGTGGAAGGTGTCGTTAATCATGGGTGAACCCATAACATACTCCACTTGGCGAGGCGTCATGCCTACCCGCAGCTTGTCCACCATCTCTTGGGTAAGGATATTACCCTGGCCTATATCGATTCGGTAAACTCCAGGGAAGCGTAAAGAGCTACAGCCGCTGGTCATCAATGCCAGCAACGAAACTAAAACCAAGGGTTTACCCAAATTCAGCAATGTTTGCATGTTTTCTAATTATCCAAAGTTCTGCAAAGCCCGTCATGATACCGCTAACCGGTGAGCATTAGAAAGCGCAAAGCCTAAAAGATTCCCTATTACAGGTATTCTTTTATCAGCTGGTAGCGGCGTTTTTCAATCTGGTTGTGTTCTTTCCAGCTTTGTAGCCCGTCTAGTTCCTGTTCATGCAGGGTGGCTTGCTGCAAGGCCTCGCCAAAAGCTCGGTCGGCGGCATCAAACTGTTTTTGATAGTAATGGGCGGTGCCTATCAGGGTGTGAATTTTAATGGTGTTTTCGTAATCACTCTTGGCGACCTTTTGCAGTGCTTTTTCAGCAAATGTGAGTGCTTCGGGGTAGCGATCCAGGTCCAGCAGTAAATAAGCCAGTTGTAAGTAAGGTTGCGCGTTATCCGCAAGGGCTGCGGCTTGCTCCATGGCTAATACCGCTTTCTCCAGTTCTTGCGCTTCATACCAGGCGCTGGCCAGTTGTTGCCAGTTTTGCTGAGTTTTCTTTATAACACCATCATCAATGCCTTTTTTCAGAATCTTGGCCGCAGAGTAGGGAATGGCGTTTTCCTGTAGCAGGTGGGCTAGCTGCAGCAGATGGGATTCTTTGGTTAGCAAGCCTTTGATATGGGCAGCATCCAAAGTTTGTAGCTGCTTTTGGGGTTGATTGAGTTGGCCGTAAATACTGGCCAATTGAGTCCAGTAGTTGGCTTTGGAATACCAAGTGGTTAGGTTGATTAATACCTCAACCATATTTTCGTAACGCTGGCTTTCGTAGTGAATGGCTAAAAGCAGCTGCCACCAGGCTTCCTTGGGTGTTTTGTTGTCTTGTTGATAGAGGCTAATGGCTTTATTGATATTGTTTTCGGCCTGCTGATATTGTTTTTCTTGATACTGCAATTGCGCTAGCAATCCATAGGCTGCGGCTGTGGGGGCTTCGGTTTGGGCAAACCAGTGTTGCAGCATATGCAGGGCTTCAGGGTAGTTGTCTACTGCAATGTACAGTTGAGTAATGGAATACAGAACAGTGCCCTGAAAGGCAGAGGGCAAATCCTTTTGCGATAAAATTTTCCTGTAGCTGGAAATGGCTTGCTCGTACTGCTCGGCGGAATGCTGCATATAGGCTTGCAGGTTTAACGCTTGCGCCATTTCATAACCGTTTAGATTGTTTGTGCTCAATAGCTCGTTTAACTGGGCTTTAGCCTGAGCCAGTTGTTGTTGTTCAATCAGCGTTTGTATGGCAGAGAGTTTTTTGTAGGTACGCTCACGCAGCGCGGGAGTGGCGCGGAGTTTATCCGAGCTGTTGGTATGGGTTTCCTCTTCCAGCGTGTGGGCATGTGCTCCGTTCAGCAGAGGCAAGCCCAATACCATGAGAGAGAGTGCAATCTGAAACCAATATTGAGGAGTAAAATTCATGGCTTACTCCTGAATCGCAAACACAATTTTATTGCGCACGCCTAGCACGTCCACGGCTTGGCCATCCACAATTCGGGGTTTGTACTTAAACTTGCCAGCGGCTTTAATGGCAGCGCGAGCAAAAATATTGGTGGGCTCTTCTTCTACCACAATGATGTCTTTTACGGTGCCGCTTTTGGTTACTGTAAATTCCAATACCACGTAGCCGCTAATGCCGCGCTGTAACGCTCTGCGTGGATAGACCGGTTGTACTTTGACTATAGGAAGATATTCTCCTTCGCTGGCAGAGAGCCCTAAACCGGGGCGGCTGGTATGGGTAATCCTAGGCACCTGGAAGGTTTCTACATCAGGGCTGGCGTTGGGGTTTTGAAATTCCATTTTAGGTAATTCCGGTGGTGCTTGTGTCACCTCCGGCTTCTCAGGTTTCTTCTGCTGCAAACGGGTGTCGATTTCCCGATCGGGCATGATGATGTCTGCCATTTGTCGCACGTCTTTTTGCTTGATGGCTGTGGTTGCTGATTCAATCATATAGGCCATCATGGCAAACAGGGCCACAGTAACCAGCAGTGCCGCCACTAAGGAAACAATGGAGCCGCCGGGTTTGCTGGATGCAGAGTTACTCAGTAACGACATGGACTATTGATCTTCCGTGGCCACAGATACATCAAACACACCTGCATCACGGGCGGCATCCACCACCGAAGTAAGGGTTCTGACATTGGCGTTGTTATCTGCCTGAACCACTACGGCGCCTTGTGGGTTTTCTGCATGCAGGCGTTCGATGTTGGCGCGCACAGATCGAATATCAATTCGGCGACGATCAATCCAAATTTCATTGTTGTCGTTGATGGCGACTAAAATGCTGGCGTTGTCTTTTGTTTCCGCCGTTTGCGCTTCGGGCCGGTTTACTTCAATACCGGTTTCTTTTACAAACGAGGCCGTAACGATAAAAAAGATCAGCATGATAAA
>JBFKSL010000160.1:0-8669 GCA_041626995.1 Ketobacter sp.
ATTAAACATCATTGCGCTAAGCATCGTTTTATCAAACCGTACGTAAAGCTGAATATCTTCTCCATTTCGAGGATCTCTGCCCTCTTCCTGCTGCAGCGTATTATAGTTTTGCAATTTTAGCGGCTCGCCGCTTTCATCAAATCCATTCAATGCCAACTGCCCCTGCCAATCTCCTATTTCAAAGCCGGCCATTACATTGAATTGCTTTCTACTGGGGTCACCGGCAATCAATTGTGCCTGGTTACCCATCTTTCTTGTAGTGATATCAATAACACCCAGTACCGCATTAGAACCATAAAGCGCAGACCCTGGCCCGCGTATAAATTCCACTTTTTCCACGTTGTGCAATGACAACATTGGCGTGGCAAACACATTATCAAATTCACGGTTCATACGTACACCATCAATTAACACCAACACTTCACGACTGGTCGTGCTGGAGCGATGCCCACGAGCACTATGGTAATACTGAACACTGTTCTCACCCTGCCGATAACTTTGAAATCCAGGCACAAAATTCACCAGCTCATGCAGATAGTCCACACCCAAATTTCGAATCTGATCATGGCTAAATACGGTGACTGAAGAAGGCACTGTTTTATGATCTTTTTCTGTTAAAGTCGCGCTAGTAATGGGAACTTGTAGTAATGCCTCCATGGGCATTGCGAACAAATATTCGTAGGACTGCTGGCTTTCATGGGCAGAAAATGCCACACCATTGGATAATCCATAAATTCCAATGCCAATTAAGACAGTATTTTTTAGTTTGAAGCCTGAAAAGATCTTCACTCCGAAACGATCCTTGTGGTCAATTTGTAATCACGCTTTTCTTTTTATGGCTGTACTTCACCAGTTTAGCCCCTCACACAGCGATCACAACTTCCCCCCTACTAAAATTAGGTTATTGTAGATTGACCTCCCCTTTGGTTCACATTTACCGAATTGACTTTACACAGGTCTAATAAAACCCTCTAAAATAAGATAAAACATAGAAAAATGAGAATAACCATGATCAAAAATGGATTTGCAGCAGGTTTCACTCTAGCACTTTATTTCGCCGCTAACTTAGCATTTGCGTCTGCCAGCCAAAGCAGCATCGACCAAGTAATGGCGCTCTCCGGGCTAACGGAACAGGTAAAGCAATACCCAGAACAAATTAAAGTGGGCTTTCAACAGGCCAAGCAACAAGGCACAGCCATCAGCGATACAGAGTTTCAAGCCTTGATCGATAGTGTGGATCAGTATATTTCACCTACATCCATTCATGACCAAATTCGTAATTCCCTACAAAAGTCACTTTCTGAAGAAGAAGCGCTTCATCTTTTAGAGTGGTATAGATCGCCATTGGGAAAAGAGATCACCCAGGCTGAAGAGCTTGCCTCAGACCCAAACGAACAAACCAAAGTAATGGAGCTAGCGGCAGAGCTTATTAAGGATAATGAGCGAGCAGCCTTAGCCAAACGCCTGGACAGATTAGTGGGTGCCACCGATATGACCATGGGCATTTACGAATACAGCAGCATTGCGGTGTTTTCAGCACTGACCACGGCAATGAACCCCAGTGCGCCACTGAATATTGCGCCATTGCGCGCTCAGATGAGTGCTAACGCCGCACAAACCCGTAGCCAAATTGAGCAATTGATAACGGTTTCATATATCCATACCTACAAGCATATTGATTTAGCCAAGATGAAAAAATATGAAGCTTTTCTTGCCGAGCCCACTACAACAAAGTTAAATCGAACCGTCACAACTAGCATGAAACAGGCCTTGGAAACATCCATTTCAAATTGGGCAGAATCTTTGGCGCATATATTTAAAGAGAAGTCGAAATGAAGTGGTTTGCAATACTGTTATTCTCTATTTGCACACTAAGCCAGGCACAAATTTACACCTGGACAGATGAAAATGGTCGTGTCCATTATGGCGATAAGCCAACAGATGACGTTAACGCCAAGACTGTAAATATCGAAGTAAATTCCTATACTAATGTCACCTATGAATTTACTGACTTTTATGTTCCAAATCGAGAAGGCCGACCACATAACCCAAAAGTCATCATGTATTCCACCAGCTGGTGTGGCTACTGTAAGAAAGCCCGTAATTATTTCCACGAAAACAATATAAGCTACGTGGAATACGATATCGAGAAAGACGAAAAAGCACATCAACAATATAAGAATATGGGCGCCACCGGAGTGCCAGTTATTCTGGTAGGTAAACGCCGCATGAATGGCTTTAACGCGGCAGGCTTTGAGAAAATGCTGAACTGATTGAAAGGCGGCAATCAAAGCGTTACCGCCTTTCAATTCATGCGGTTAGAACGTTAACGCTTTCGCTCCTGATTTAATTCTTTCGAATATTACGCTAGCACCGTGAATTTCCACGCCCTCAATCAGGCAATCCTGATCATAACCACGAGCAGTGGTACAAGGTGGACACGCCCAAACCTTACCTCCGCGGGCGATAAAATCATGCAGCAGGTTTTTTAGGGGTTCCATAGGGTGAACGTGAGTATGGTCAACGCCATTTTTTCGCACCAAATCAATAGCGGAACTGGTAAGAAACAATCCAACATTCATCTCAGCAGTGAGCGCACCATTGGCCAGAGTCAGCCCTACTGAGGAAACTTCGTCGTAAATTCCTTTCGTCATAACAATGATTAAGTCGTTGGATGGAATAGTCATTTTTGAATCTCCTGGTATCAGTGTGTAGTTCCAATCAATCAGGTTCCGTGCCCTGATGAGAGCTATAGTAGGCGCACTCCTGGCTGTGCTATAGTGCAAAACCTGTAGCAAACAACTACAAAAACTGTAGTATCCGGGGAATACACATGTACGACTACGAAGAAGCCTGCCCAATTTCCAAAGCTGCTTCAGTGCTTTGTGAACGTTGGACCCTGCAGATCATTCGGGAAATGCTGCTTGGCGCCACACGCTTCTCTGAGTTTCAAAAATATTTACCTAAAATGTCACCCACCCTACTAAATTCCAGACTCAAAAACCTGGAAAAACAGGGTATTATTCTGCGCAAACGCACCCCAGAAAAGAAAGGCTACGAGTATCGACTAACGCCTGCCGGACAAGCCTTACAACCGGTATTAATGGAGTTTGGAAAATGGGGCATGAATTGGGCTTTTGCGAGCATGGATGAAAAAGAACTGAATGCTTCCGCCATTGTTCGTGATTTTGCTGTGGCTTTAGATACTAATCAGCTACCCAGCGGTGACACCAACATTCAATTCAACATAAGCGCAGAAGAAGAGTTGAAAAAGTTTATTCTAGTGCGTAATGGTTGTGCACAAGTTTGCGACGAAAACATTGGCAATGAGGTGGATGTTTACCTTACTTCTACGTTATCCACCCTGGGAAATATATGGTATGGAAAGCTACCCATAGCTACCGCATTGGATACGGGACAACTAAAGGTTGTGGGTGCGTCTTACCTAACCTCAACCATAAGTAGATGGCTTCATGTAAGCCAGTTTTCCAATTTTGATTTTTTAGCAAAAGAAGCCACACAATAAATGTCTAAGTTCGATCAATGGATGGATAATTTAAGGGAGCTGATTCCCTACTCTGCCAGTATCGCTGGCTCCTACGTGCGCGCATTTGTTCCCATCATTGAACAGCACTATTCCGTAAAAGCCGATGATATCTTCAAAGAAGCCGGTATCAAACCCGAGCACCTACAAATGCCGGGTTACCGGTTATCGCTGTATCGCGTTTTTCGCTTGTTAAAATTAGCCGAACGCCACACTGGCGACCCTATGATCGGTCTGCAATTAGGGCGCCATGTGGATGCGCGAGCCTATGAAGTACTTGGCTATGTATTAATGAGCTGCAACAACCTGGCAGAAGCCTTACAACAATTAATTCGCTTCGATACCTTAATTTGGGATGTGGGCGGCACTACCCTTGAAGGCGAAGGCGATAAAGCCGTATTGGAACTTCACCCCAAGAATGTGCCCTGGGTACCGCCTGAAGCATTCGAAATTGCTGTTAGTGGTCAATACGCCATGGGTAAATGGTTAACGGGTTTAAATGACTCGCCCGAAGCAGTGAGTTTTCGTCACAGCCCGCGCTGCGACATTTCAGTCTATGAAGATGTATTTCAATGCGAGGTTCTTTTCAAACAGCCTCGCACGGCACTGATATTTTCAAAAGAATACATGTCGGTTCCCCTTCGCTATGCCGATCCTTCCTTAAAAACCATGATGGAAGCTACAGGTGAGACCATGCTGAAGCAATATCAGCAAGAATCCAATATTGCCAATGAAGCCCGAGCCGTTATTCACAAGCTTTTACCTACCGCTGAACATGATATGGAAGTGGTTGCCCAGCATCTTCAATTATCCCCCAGGGTATTTTCAAAAAAACTGCAAGCAGCCGGATATCAATATAAAGATTTGGTAGAGGAAGTGCGCCGAGATTTGGCGGACTATTATTTATCTTCTCAATCCATGTCCATTACTGATATAGCCTTCCTGTTGGGTTATTCTGAACAAAGCGCCTTTAGCCGCGCTTTCAAAAAATGGACAGGATACAGCCCAAAAGATTACCGATATTAATCCTTTCACAAAAGCCTTCGTTTTATGACTTTGCCTTCACTTCTGAAGCCACACACTTGTCAATCAATCCCTTTCCAGTTTTGACAGAATACACACCAACACAGGTTGTACGTGTCTTTTAAATTGTCATTCAGGTTACAGGAGGTTTCCATGAAACAACGTATCCATTTCATATCACTTATTGCAATCATTTTAGTTACACTCACTGGTTGTGGAGCTGGTAGCATCAGCTTTAATCAACCAAGCGCCGATTCGGTTTATTCTCGCAACGAAACCATCGACTTTTCCATCACGTTTACCGAGCTTGATGCCAGTGGTGCTCAATTTTTTGTTAACGGCAACGACATCACAAACCAATTCTCGATTAATAACGATGGCAACCAAGCCAACGCCAGCATTCACAGCTCCAACTTTGCAGATGAGCAAAACACACTGGAAGTGGTGGCTGGACCAAAAGCCGCAAGCACCACTTTCTATGTGGATCGTACCGGGCCGGAATTTCACATCACCAGTGTATCGCCTTCTTTTCTAGTGGCTGGCATGGATGTTACGGTGAGCGGTTACATTACGGATTTATCCGGGGTAATCAAAGACACCACGGATCGCCCCTACGTGATGGTAAAAACCGGGCCGAGCAGTTCTCGCAGTGTGGCCCCTATCGAGCTGGATGAAAACAACGCCTTTACCGTAACTTTTCCCTTGGAACAAGATCCAAATGGCGCCACTGGTTTGGAATATCGGCCTATATTCTTTCGTGCCAACGACATTCACCTTACCCGCAGCAACGATGCCTATGCGTTCCCTACAACGATGCCACAATTGGCTAAGGCTAAGGTTACCTCTAGCGCCTTTGATAATATAGTGAACCCCGAAGTGAACTCTCTTATCGATCAATTAAATATCGAATCCATTATCCGCGCCGAAAATCCTGTGGTCGACAAAGGTTGGTCAATATTTTCTTTTCAAATTTATGTGGATAATTTTGACGTCAATGACATAGACGTAGATATACAACCAGCCACTAATGGAGTCGACCATATTGTGGCTAACGTGCATGTGGACAACCTGGATGTAAACTTCAGGACTCAAGTGTTAGCGGATTTATGGCCAGTGGACTTGGGCGTATTTGTACCTTCGGGCTTACATCACGCTGACGTGGTAGGCAACGTAGCGGTGCGCTTTCGCGTGGATGGCAATCAAAATCTTAACCCAGTATTGGTGGTTGATGATATTAGCCCTAACCTTTCTGTAATTGGCGGCGATTTTGATGCTATCGATTTTGGTTTCCCGGTGGATGTACCCGGTTTAGGGACCCTGGAACAACTGATATTTGAAGCATTAGACAATTATGTCGCCAATAGAATTGGTAACGTGGTTGGAGATAAAGCAGCAAGAAAAATAAACACCATGCTAAAGCTAATTCCCAATGATTTTGATGTCACCTTGCGCGGTAAAGAACTGGAATTTTTTATGACACAAGCCACCATCAATGCTGATGCCAATGGCTTGGAAGTTGCCATCACTCAAGCCGACGTTTTTGCTGCCGTAAATCAGAGGGAATCCGACACCCCAAAAGAGCTGGGCTTCGTAGTACATCAACGCACCCAGGCTTTACCCAGCTTCGCCAATACCGCTCCGGATGGAAGCACGTTTGATGCCGGCATCAGCATTGATTGGGATATGTTGAACAAAACCATTTACTACGCACACAGCACCGGCATTGATCGACTATCGACTACCATTATGGGTGACCAAATCCCTGGTGTTAAAAATCTGTTTAAAGATTTTGAAGTTAAATTGGATGTAAAACCGTTGGTTTCTCCCCATTTGGATCACGCCATTCCTCGGGAAGATAGAGCCATGGCCAGCATTCAAGCCAAGAATGTCGAAATCCGAGTGTCCGTTCGCCGTACCGATATTGCTGATGATTTTCATCAACTTACACGCATCATCACCAACGCCCGCGCAGATTTCGATTTAACCCTATCTAACAACCGCTTACAGCTACTGTTGGATCAATCACCCTATGTGAATATTCATTCGGTGGATAATGATGATTCTCTGTTAGTACTGAATAGCGATCATATTCAAGCCATTGTGGACTTCGCCATTCCACGAGTCATGCCGTTGCTTGCAGACGCCATCGAAGAGATTCGATTACCCTCTGTGGCAGGTTATCAATTGAGCGTATTAGAAATAGAAACCGTAGGTGATCGCTTCTTCAAAATCTACGCAGATATTCATTAATCGACCAACGCAAGGAGAGTGGAGCCCAAGCTTTACTCTCCTTTTTTATTGGCTTTCTTATAAAAGAGTGAAATGATTATGAAAAGCGGGTCCATACAAGGAATAAAACCATGGCTTCTCCCACTAAGCTGACACAACCCGAGGTAGAGCAAACCTTACACCAACTACCAAAATGGCGACTGACGGATGGAACTCTGGAAAGGAAATTTTTATTCCCGAGTTTCAAACAGGCTTTTGCTTTTATGACTGAAGTGGCATTTGAGGCCGAAGCGATAAATCATCACCCTGACTGGAGCAACGGTTACAATGAGATAAACATCCGTTTGATAACCCATTCGGTTAAACATCTCAGTAACTTAGACGTAATGCTGGCTGAAAGAATCGATACCATCTTCCAGCGCTATGAATAAGTTGCTTACTCTATTGAGTACTTGCCGACATCAAACCAAACACATAACGGGGCAAGTTTTGATTCAATTCATCCTTCAAACGTTGTTCCACCATGTCGGCTTCACGAGCAGATACTTTTACCGGATAGCGCTGTTTCGCTAAAACCTTATTGCCATCCTTAAACGTTAATTCGTAAGCACCACGCTGCCAAAACCAACCCTGCTGAAAAGATACTGGCGCAACATCCAAGCCACCTTGCAAAACCAGGTTTGACTGGGCAACGGTTTCCACGCCTAATTGCGCCATAGCCTGTTGCAGTTCGGCCTTCACGGATTCGTTACTGGCTTCCACCTGCACTTTTAAGGTGGACAATGCATCTCGGGTAAGCTTATCAATAGCTGCACTATCATATTTTCCCTTAATGCCATTACCATCTCTTACAATCATCAAGCTGCGATTGTTTTCATCCCGTTGACTCTGCAAGGTGGCCGCTTGTTTAAGGGCTTTTAATGCCACCAAAGGATTCTCTGCCTGATTGCTGGCGTATTGAATCAAGTTATGAATATCCTTATCCGCTTTTAAAATGGCTTGGCTAAACCCACTTGCGGCTGGCTGTTTGGCCAATACGGCTAATCCATAATAACGACCAACTTCTGATTGCCAATATTCCACCACCTTCACACCCTGCAGCACCTTATTGGTTTCCACATTAATGTCACGGCTGATGGATTGGGTGTTTTCAATCTGTTGCTGGCCCTGACTGCTCACCACAAACGCGCTACTGCTGTCTTGGCTCAACTCCTGAACTTGTACTTCAAAGATTTTGCCCAGGTTGGTGATGGCGCGGTCGCCCGCTGTTTGCTGGTCATCGGCAGACCCCACTGCCGTTAGGTGGGTAGTGGCTGGATATTGGTTGGAGGGCTGATCAATCCATTCCGGCCTCTGCTGCTGGCTGCTGCACGCAACCACTGCCAGCATAATTATGACAATACCTAGGGCATTATTGTGCTGTTTCTGGAACATGGGTTTCTCCTTTAACCTCAACTTGAGCCAATGAAGGCGCAGGCGGATATTGATACACACGCTGATTCAAACTATTTACCAACACAACGCCATAACTGCCTTTTGTCACCTCACTTAAGGGTGGCAAGGTTTGGGCTTTATTTACAATCTGTAAGGGCTCATCCAAAGGCACGGTAATTCGTGCCAACTGGATACTGGCCGGTAGCATATTCCAGCTGCGCACATCGGCCTGTTCGCTGGCCACCGTGGCAATATTCATAATAATGCCACCGAAATCCCCTTTACTCTGTGCCTCTTGCACCATTTTGTATTTCGCCACCGCGCGCACCGTGGCCGCCGCCAATTCTTTGGCTTTATTTTTCTCCAGATCTTCCCGAATCCGTTTTTCTAAATATTCAATAATTTCAGTATCGGCATTTTTTGTGCCTGACTGGATCAG
>JBFKSL010000161.1:0-8651 GCA_041626995.1 Ketobacter sp.
CTGCGATGACGAAGTCCCTAGTAAACAGACCTTTATCGCGTTTCCTAATGAAAAATATGACACAGCTTTTTCACCCAACTGGAATAACTGGGCTGACCGAACTAGCCAATGGTAAGTTGGGTTTATGGCACGGTGCATCAACGGTGATTTTTTTGTTAGTGGATGAGCGAGGAACAGGTGATCCGCATTTGGACGCAGGGATTGCAGGGGCAAATATGGTACTGACTGCACATAGTTTTGGTTTAGGTACCTGTTGGGTTAGTTTTGCATCTCTATTGGCTACTAGCAGAAAATTCAGAAAAATGCTGGGAATTGAATATCCTTATCGCCTAGCTACCAGTATTGCGGTGGGTTATCCAAAAGGTATTGCGGATGGATTTGTAGAAAGAGAAACCCATGAAACGGTCTGGTACGACGCTCACGGAACTAAAACCATTCATCAATAATAGAACAAACAGCTGAGGTGGATATGACATATCTGAGTAAAACAGAAAAACGTATTTTACCCGAAATGAAGCGAGGAGATAGCTATCGAGAACCAGCTCCTAGTGACCATGTGATTATGGGGAAAGTGGAAATTGATAATAGCGCCTGCAATGGATGTGAATTATGTGTCGAATGCTGTCCTGCCAATGCGCTGGTTATGACAGGTGATAAAAGTGTTGCCATGGCAGGAGAAGGAGCAGGTTGTATTGCCTGTGGTGATTGCGTTGCTATTTGTCTACCGCGAATAATTAAAATTACTCGATTTCAGGAGTACGATGGCTTATACCGATTTATTGGGCGTGGCGTGGCTTCAACTCCGCGCTGCTTTTAGCGATTGCTCGTTAATGGCAGTCTTTGGACGATATTGCCCAGGAGAGGCTCCAGTCCAACGCTTAAATGCTCGATAAAAGCTGGTGGTATCCTGGTAATCCAACAAATAAGCGATTTCATCAATTAGCATTTTAGGATCTGCCAGGTACTTCATCGCCAGATCTTCACGTACCTCGTCCAGCAAATCTTTAAAACAGGTATCGTAATTTTTTAAGCGCCTTCCCAAAGTGCGCGGATGCATATTAAAGCTTTCCGCAACCTGCGTTAATGACGGTAAAGGTCTTGGGTTGGATTTAATGAGTTGTTTTATTTTTTCCGGCAGAGAATACATGTCTTCCATGGTTTGTAGCGCAGCTTCGCACTGTTGTTCTGCCATTTTTCGGGTTTGTGGATCGTAGGCAGGTAATGCCAGGTTTAGTGTTTCTTGATCTAAAATTATTTCGTTGTTTTGGCATTTAAATTTAGGCGTAACGTCAAAAACTTCACTATATAAATGAGCATGCTCCGGTTTTGCATGTTGAAAACACAGGGAGTGAGGAACAACAGGGTAACCCATAACAAAACGAGAAATGCTTAAAAGACCACTAAATATTCCTTCAGTAACAATGGGCTCAATGCCTTGCAGGTCAACCTCATAGTCAAAAATAAAGCGGGTGGTATTGTTTTCAACTTCTTTGTCGATAGTAAGAATAGAAAAAATCGTTTTATAAAAACGTAATGCCAAATCAAAGGCATCACCAATGGTGGCGCTCGATAGTAGACCAAACCCAAGCATGCCATGGGTGGCAATGGAAATATGCAATCCATAATGTACAGGCATGGCAGAATTGTTTGCCATGCTGTAAGTGTTTTTCACCAATCGAATAAACTGTAAGCCGTTAATGTTGGTGGAGCTGCCTTCTAGATGAACCGGGCCCAGCCCGGTGTTTTGCAGCGCTTCTTGTTCAGAAATGCCGTAGGCCCGTGCCATGCGTAGCAAAAGGCTCGCGTAATTACTTGAAATAATACTGTTTTCCGCTCTGGCCATCTGATTCACATGTTGTTGTAGTTTTACCTTGAGTCTACTGTAAAAGTCGAGTGAGTCAATTACTCCTAACCAACGGTCGTCGGGTTTACTGTAAAGAAAAGCTGCTAATTTTGATGTGAATCAACTAACTGAACTTATATTCGATGGGTTACCCCTTGGTGTCATTTGGCGCAAGTGGATTGTCGTCTTTGGTGGTATTCAGAAAATATCGACTTTGGGATAGTGAGGATAACCATAATCCAAGAAAGAATATGTTAGGAATTACAGGGGAAACATAAGATGGTAAATGTCGTTGCCGATAAGCTCGTAAACAGCATAAAGCATCGTATAAATTCTGCGGAACCTGATCCGTTTGCGCTCGAGCGGTTACTGTTAAAAGGTGTTGGGCGATTTGTTTGGCAAGAAGTCAGGCACGAAGGCATAGCCAGTATGCTGGGAACGGTACGTGATTCAATAAAACAAAAAGAATTGGTATTTCGGCCCGATCGCACGTTAGGTGAAATGTTTGCTGTGCAAGCAGATCGTTATGGCAGTAAAAGCTATGTGTATTTTGAAAATGCCCATTACAGCTATAACTTTATAAACGATCAGGCTGCAAGAATCGCTCAATACCTTTTGAATCAAAATGTTGGCATTGGAGCGTGCGTGGGGATCCTGTTACCCAATATGCCCGCTTACCTTTCAATATTTTTGGCCACACAGCGGGTGGGTGCTACAGCGGTTCCAATTAACACCTCGTTAAAAGACGATGGATTAGCATATATTCTAAACAACGCCGAAATCAAAATGCTATTCACCGTTCAGTCGATGTTACCGGAATTGGAACGTATAAAAACGTCCGTTTCAAACGATATTAAAATTGTGGCTGTGCCAGAATTTAGCGAAGAAAAAACCTGCAATGAAGGAGCTGCCTATACGAATATTCGTGATGTGTTAACGCAAACACCGCAGGCGGTTCCCGTTCATGATATTGCTCCCAACACAGCTTCCATGCTTATGTATACTTCAGGAACCACTGGATATCCAAAAGGGGTGGTATACACCTACGGTGCCTCACAAGCAAAAATGACACGATTCTTGGCACCACTATTGGTAACAGAAGACGATGTCTATTACACCTGTTTGCCGCTTTTTCACGCCAACGCACTTATCGTGACGGCAATGTCGGTAATGCATGCCGGGGCAACCTTGGCGTTATCAAAAAAATTCAGCGCCAGTAAGTTTTGGCAGGAGATTCGTGAATCCCGAGCCACTATTTTTAATACTCTCGGTACCATGATAGCAATCTTAATGAAGCAGCCAGAACACCCACTGGATGGTCAGCATAATGTCACACGGGTGATCAGTGCTGCATGTCCGGCACCTTTGTGGGCCGGTTTTCAAAGTAGGTTTAATGTTAAATTGATTGAAAGCTTTGGAGCGGTTGATGGAGGTGGTATTGTAACGCTGAACGCGGGTAATGCTCCCGCAGGGTCTATTGGTAAGCCTTTAGGAAAAGTTAGGTGGCGCTTGATTGATGAACAAGGTAAGGACGTTCCCCAGGGTACACCTGGCGAGTTAATTCATTATGCTGGGGAATCAAAAAATAAAGATGTTACTTATTTCAAGAATGAGGCCGCCAGTGAAGAAAAGGTAAGGGATGGCTGGGTGCATAGCGGTGACCTGATGTGGAGTGATAAGAACGGATTTTTATACTTTGCAGGCAGAAACAGCGATTCCATGCGTTGCGGTGGCGAAAATGTCTCAGCTTTGGAGGTGGAGAACATCGTAAATAAATATCCCACTGTATTGGAAAGCGCGGCTTTCGGCGTACCTTCCGAACTCGCAGAAGATGATGTGATGGTGGTGGTGCAACCAAAGGCGGATGAAAAAATTGATCCTCAGTCATTGTATGATTTTCTTTTAGATAAACTCCCGAAATATGCATTGCCCCGGTATATACGCATTTCAGAAAGTCTGCCAAAGACAGAAACCCATAGAATTATAAAGAAAAAACTCAAGGAAGAAGGCGTTACTAAAGATTGCTGGAAACTAAATTGATAAGAGGTCGTAGTGATGGAAGCCTGTTTAATAAATGAATGCCCACCCTTTGCGAATCGTGATTCCAGTATTACTGAATGGAGTTTTCTTGAGCGATATCCTGAGCTGTCATTTTACTTTAAAAAAGACCCTGCTGTAGGCGCGCGGATTGAGGCTCACTATCGTCGGGTTCAAGCCTATGTGCAACGTTACATTGCGCCTGTAGCGTTGGAAATTGATTTGAAAATGATGCGTGATCCGAACTATGTGCCAATGGATCTACTGGAAGCCGCATGTGACTATAAATTGTTTTCGATGATGTTTCCCAGCGTGTTTGGTGGTTCTGGAGAGCACATTGTTGCCGCATTTATTACCTATGAATTGATTGCCAGCCATTGTGTTGGTCTATCCAATTTAATCGGCGTGAATGGGCTGGCTATTGGCTGTATATTGTCAACGTTTGATCCACGTTCACTTTCGATCATGATTAATCTGATTACTGAGAACGAAAAAAAACGTATACCCACCTTGTTATCTACTTGCGTAACCGAACCTGGTGCCGGTTCCGATGCAGAGGATGCGGATGAATTTGAAAAGGCAGTGTTAAAAACTACGGCTACGCGGGTGAAAGGCGGTTATGAACTTAATGGCACTAAAATATTTATCTCCAATGGTAGCCTGGCGCAGCTGCATGTGGTGATTGCATATGATGCCGCTGGTAAACATCGCCCGGAGGATTTGCTGGTTTTTTTAGTGCCAAACACCACTCCTGGTGTTAGTACCCCACGAAATGAAAAGAAAATGGGGCAGAGAGTTTGTCCTGCAACTGAGGTTGTGTTTGAAAATGCATTTGTGCCTGATGCTTACGTTTGCAGGCAGGGTGCAGGGAAGGGCGAGTACGCTTACACGGGCATTGCCAACGTGCTGGGGCTGACACGTGCAGGTGTTGGTGCATTTGCAACGGGGGTAGCGGAAAATGCCTATAGAACAGCGCTGAAATTTGTTCATCGGCATGATTTTTTGGGGCAACCGATGGAACAACAGCAATGGGTTCGGGTGGAGTTGGCAAACCTTGCCAGGCGCGCGCAAGTAAGTCGGTCAACCTATTTAAATGCGTTGCTCACGGTTGCCAGTATGGGTGTAGTGGAACCTATGAGCGGTGTACCGGAAAAAACGATTTTAAAAGAATTGTCCAAGCACCCTTTGTTTGTGAAGGCACGCGATGCATTTCTGCATATGGAACCAGCCGACAAAATGTTTAAGTGGAAAGCATCACAACAAACTACCTATGAAAGAGATACGGCCACAGCCTATGGTGATGTAGCCAAAGTGGGCTGCACAGAGCTTGCCATGGAAAACTGTCAGAAGGCCATAAGTTTGATGGGTAAACTGGGCCTGCGTCATGAATACGGAGCCGAAAAATTGCTACGTGATGTGAAGCTTTTACAGATCTACGAAGGCACTAATCAAGTGAATATGTTGGATTACATAAAACGACGCATGACTCGTCAATTTGTGACTTCGGCTTAATAAGGGTGGCATAATGGATATTGAAACCAAACAGATAATGGGCCAAAGCATAATAGATTGGTGTGAAGATAATAAAGCCTTGATCGAATCAATTGAGAAGTATCCGCTTACTGGTGAGCTGTCTAAAAATGTATTTGAGCAGTTAGAGCAATTGGGTATATTGCAATTACTAGGCGATTCCGAAACTCATCATGAGTTTGACTTGTTAGCTCACGTCGCATTTCATTTTGCCTGCTATTCTCCCAGCATAGCGGTGATGTTGGTGCAGCAAAATTTAGCGGCTTTCCTTATAAATGAGGCGGGGCAAGAGGTGCCTGATCATTGGATTGCTTTACCCATTTTCGATGCCGTCAGTGAGTGGCCTTACCAAGTATCCGTTGCTAAAAGCAGACAAAAAGTAGTGGTTGACGGTATTTGGAAAAGCATTCCTTTGCTGCCAGTAGCAAAAAATCTGTTATTACCGTTGTATAACGGCGATGCCAATGCGTTTGTGCTGGCCAACATAGCTCTTGGCAATAAAGCACATGCTGAACAGCCCATTATGCCGCTGGGGTTACGCGGATGTCCTCTGGGAGACTGGACAGCGCAGGAAATTAAAGTTGATAAAGCTAAGACTCTGCTTAAGGGCGAGTCGGCCTTTAGCATGATTGACTGCTTATGGTCACAGGCAGAAGTGTGTATGTCGGCCATTCGATCCGGAATCGCGCAAAGCAGTTATCAAAATGCCATGGACTATGCCAAGCAGCGTTACCAGGGGGGAAAGATTATTATTCAGCACTCCCTGATTAGAAAGATGTTGGCGGATATGCATCGAGAGCAGGCTACTATGAAGGAAACCTGGCAGCTGGTGTCATCTACATTGCAGCCAGGTATAAAATTGAAGACAGGACATTTATCGTTACTGTTAGCAGGTTGTGATCGTCTACCCTGGCTTACCTCAGATGGAGTACAGCTTTTTGGTGGCGTAGGGTATATGGAAGATTATCCGCAAGAACGATGTTTTCGCGATGCAAAACAATGCGAATTTTTATTGGGGCATCCCCAGGCTAAGAATTTCTTTCTTTGGCAAACGGATGCGGGGTAAGCGAATGAAAGAATTTGTGCTTAATGAAATTGGTGCTATTCCAGACCATCTGTTGAACTTGGCGTTTCTGGCAGAACGAAAGAGCCATGATACATCCTATCAGCGGTATATGAGCGAACTAAGTTTTTACACTCAGCCACAGTATCTGGAAGGAAAAAATTTCCTTCGCGTGCCTGATTCTGCACCTGAATTTGATCGTCAGCTGGCGCGAAACTATCATGGTGGTGAAGAGGTCTTGTTCTCTTATCCCAGTCGCTATCAACCAGCCAATCCTAGCGTGGCTCCGCGTTTGTATTCTCATGTTGAAAACCGCACTGGCTACCTGTGGTTATGGCGTCATAAGCGTTCACAAGGACAGGAAGCGCCACCGTTGGTGTTATGTGTGCATGGTTTTCGCATGGGGCATCCAAAGCGCGCAATGGCTATGTTTAAAATACGAAAATTATTTGAAATGGGAATGGATGTTGCGTTGTTTATTCAACCCCATCATTGGTTACGTGCCTCAAAACCATTGCAGCAGTACTTTTTTGTCAGTGAGGATTTGCCGCTTACACTGGAGAATGTGGGCCAGCAAGTGCATGACTTGCATTCGTGCTATCTAGGGTTAAAAGCCATGGGATATAATCGTATTGGGCTGATCGGAGGTAGTTTGGGCGGCCTGGCGGTGACATTATATTCCACTGTATCCAGTGATCCCGAATTTATTTTCTCTGTGGTTCCAGCCATTCGTGTTGATGTTCATATGGATCCAAAGCGATCGAAATTGCCATTCCCAGTTGATGAAAAGCTAAGGCAGCAGTCATTTCGGGCACTGGATGTGATTGACCCCTCCACCTATTCCTGCAAGATGGATTTGGATAAGTTTGGAGTGGTTTACCATAAAGGGGATCGTATCAATGATGCCCGCGCAACGGAAAGCTGGATACAAAAATGGGGCATTAAGCACTGGTGGGCACTGTCAGGAGGGCATTGGGTAGTATTCGATAATAAAGCAAGAGGTAAAGCCTGGTATGGCTGGCTTCAGCAGTATGGGTTTTCCGGCGAGCACTCTAAATAATTAAAAGTTTAATTTATTCTTTCCCCTGCTGTAGCTGCGCATTCTGCGGCTACAGCTTAGCGATTATTCATTCCTTATGTTCCTTTATCTGTCTTGGCTGCGGAATAGCCAAAATGGGATTATTATCTATTTATGTTTCATCTGTGCTCCTAATATGTACATTATAACTATCGGAATATTAAGTAAAAATACATATTGATATAAATGGAGTTGTAATATTAAAGTGTACAAGTGTACACTTTAGGGATCGAGCACCATAGGAGACATAACGTGGATCAGCTTACTAACCTCGATTCTGCTTTTCTTCATCTTGAGACCAATAAACTACCCATGCATGTGGGGTGCTTTTTATTGTTTAAGCAGCCATCTAATGGCTCCATGACATACCAACGCTTCCGTCAACATATGAAAGCCAGAATGCAAACTTCGGCTATCTTTCGAAGGAAATTGCTTCAAATACCGTTGAGTTTGGACTTGCCTTATTGGGTGGAAGACGACACGTTTCGGCTGGACAATCACCTGAAAAATATAAGAGTTGAAAAAGTGGCGGAAATCAAAAAGCGGCACAAAGGAGGGATAGCAGGGCCATCCTGTACCCGGCTGACGGGTGAGTTAATTGAAGAATTCATGGAGAAGCCTCTTGATCGCAGTCGCCCCTTATGGGAGGCGTTATACGTTGAGGGTAAAACCGGTGATTATTTTGTGGTGGCATTAAAGGTACATCATGCTGCCATTGATGGTGTATCCGGCGAAGAGGTGCTATTGGGGTTACTGGATTTTACTGAACAGCCCAGGCAATTGCCCAAGGATTCATGGAATCCAAATAAGGGCCCCAGTTGGAAAGAGATTGCAAACATTAAAACCGCAAAGCTGATCAACAAACCCCAAAGAGTATGGGAGCTTGTTAAAAGCGGTTCGAAAAAAGCGATTACTTCCGTAGGGCTGCGTTTAGATGGAGATGGCGGTGAGCAGCCATTCTTCTATACGTCACCTGATACACTTTTTAACGACACGATTCGAGGAAGGAGAGTATTTGCGAATACTCAGCTACCGTTGGATGTAATAAAACAAATTAAAAACAGTAGGGAAGGTTATACGGTAAATGATGTCGTGTTGGC
>JBFKSL010000162.1:0-8644 GCA_041626995.1 Ketobacter sp.
CTCTCGGGTACACCATTGAATACGGAGCAAAAGAACTATCTCATGGCGCTAAAAAGTTCGGGGCAGACTTTGTTGGCGGTTATTAATGATGTATTGGACTACTCCAAAATTGAGGCTGGCAAGCTACAGATTGATGCTACTGTATTTGATTTGCGCCAAGTGGCAAAAGATATCAACATGTTATTTCAGCCACTGTTTGCACAGAAAAATGTTGATTTCAATATAACGGTGGATGGATCCGTTGCAACATTGATATGTTGTGATTCCACGCGCCTGCGACAGGTTGTGTTAAACCTGATTGGAAATGCCTTAAAATTCACCGAGAAAGGGATGGTGGATGTGCGCTTTTACTGCAAAAAATCCGAAGATAAGAACTATTTATATGGAGTGGTTAAAGATACCGGAATAGGTATGGATGCCAGACAACAATCAGAATTGTTTAAACAGTTTTCTCAAACCAATAAAAGCATATCACGGCGATACGGAGGAACTGGTTTGGGGCTGGCGATTTGCCAGCGTTTATGTCAACTCATGGGTGGTGAGATTGGCGTAAACAGTAAACGTAATATCGGTACCACGTTTTGGTTTACGCTTGAATTAAATCCAGTCACCAAAGAAAAAGTATCGGGTACAGAAACATCAGATCAAGAGAAACGCATGCAGCAGTATCGCCAGGAGATGAAGAATAAACGCATCCTGGTGGCTGAGGATAACAAGGTTAATCAAATGGTTGTTGTGGGCATGCTAAGTAAGATGGGTGTTGAGGTAGAGGTGGTGGATAATGGGTTAGAAGCCTGTAAAAAAATCATTGATAATCACCAGCACTATGATTGTGTTTTAATGGATTGGGAAATGCCGGAAATGGATGGCCTGCAAGCGTGCAAAGAAATTCGCGCGTGGGAGGAAAAAGAAGGGTTGGAAAAAACGGCAATCATCGCTTTAACTGCACATGCGCTTTCCGATTATGAAAAGCTGGCCTATGAAGAGGGCATGCAGGGTTTTTTGAAAAAGCCAGTGGATCAGGATGCCTTGTTTAAAAACCTTATATTAATAATGAAAGATAGCCCTAAAGTGTCTTCGTGATGAGAAACGTATTATCGGCATTTTTGTGTTTGCTAACGGTAGTTAATGTTTTTGCTACTGATGCAGATCGATTAGGAAAAGATTTAACGCCTATCGGCGCAATTCGTGCAGGTAATAAAGATAATAGCATTCCAATGTGGCAGGCAGATAAGTTTACGGCTAAGCAGCATCAGCAATGGTTGCAGGATATTGAAAAGGAAAAACCGCTTTATACTATTACCTCAAATAATCATAAGAAATATGAAGGCATGTTGTCTGATGGGCTGAAAAATTTTTTTGAAAATCACCCCAATACTTTTTATATGCCTGTTTATAAAAGCCATCGCACGGCTTTGCAACCCCAGTGGACATATGATAACGCCCGAAAAAATGTAGCTAATGCCAAGCTCAGTGATAGTGGTGATGAAATATTACAGGCCTACGCAGGAACGCCATTTCCCATACCGGAAACAGCACAGCAAATAATTTGGAATCATCAGACTCGCTGGAAAGGGGTATTCATTAACTTACATTTGTATGAGATAACGGTGTTCCCAAATTTGGTGAAAGACTCATTGGAAACCAATATTGAAACCTATGCTGTATTTTATGATCCAAACCGAACCACGCCTGAATTAAATTGGCGCAATACCTATTATTTCTCCTACATATTAGGGCCATCTCGGTTGGCTGGTGGAGGCTTGTTGATTCATGAGTCATTGCAGCCCAAGCGGAAGCCTCGTCAATCATGGATTTATGTGGCGGGAGAGCGTCGTATGCGCCGAATGCCCGTGATGGGTTATGATGCCCCGTTGTTTAATGCGGAAGCCATTCGCGTGGCAGATGAAATTGATATTTTTAATGGCCCGCTGGATCGATATGATTGGACGCTTAAAGGGCGAAGGGAAATGCTCATTCCCTATAACAACCAAAAAATGCGCTATAACCGCTGCGATGATGAGAATGCGTTAAATCCATATCATATTACGCCCAACGCCATGCGTTTTGAAAAACACAGAGTGTGGGTGGTGGAAGCCAATCTAAAAGCCGGTCAGCGTCACACTTACAAACGCCGTATATTTTATATCGATGAAGACACCTGGAGCATTGCCTTGGTGGATATCTATGATAAGCATGATGAGCTGTATCGATTCACGATGCGTTTTTCGGCTTACTACGAGGAAATGCCGGGTACATTTTCAGCTCTTGATGCCTATCATGATCTGCAAAAAGGTTCCTACTTTTTGCAATGTAGTGCAGGTGGCGGCACGTCATTCTCGCAGCAACCACCACCCAACGGATATTTTTCCCCAACCAATATTCGGCAACGTTATAAGCGCTAAATAGTGTGAATTGCAGCTCGATCGTGCTATTTTGTGTGCAAAACAAAAGACACAAAAACGGGGCCTATAGATGAATGCGTGTGCCAAGCCGCCAGTGACTACTGGCTGGTCAGCCACACTGGGGTTGGAATTTCAATATAAACAGAATCGCACTGTATTGGCTCGAAATCGACACGAAGGGCCATTAAGGGTGCAACGTGCATTCTATCCAGAAACTTTGGGCCAGTGTCACGTGTATTTACTCCACCCTCCCGGAGGCATTGTTGCTGGCGACAGCTTGAATATTCAAGCGGATGTTATGCCGCAGGCTCATGCGCTTATCACCACACCGTCGGCGGGCCGGGTTTACAAATCCAACCAACAAAGATTGACTCAAACTCAGCAGGTAAATTTGCGCGTAGCCAGTAAAGGCTTTTGCGAATGGCTGCCGCAAGAAAACATTGTTTTTAATAGCGCCCAGGCAATAAATCAAACTCGCGTAGAGCTGCAAGGTGAAGCGCAGTTTATCGGTTGGGAAATCACCTGTTTGGGCAGGCCGGCTGCCAAAGAAGTATTTGAGTCTGGATTAATATTGCAGTCGTTAGAGTTGTACCGGGACCAAAAGCCGCTGCTTCTAGAGAAAAATCAATTTAAAGGTGGCAGCACATTACTAAACTCCCGTTGGGGTTTGAATGAAGCCACGGCGATTGCCACCATGGTTTGCACTTTAAACAATCAAAATATGCTACAGAACATTAAAAAACTGTGCGTAAATAATTGTTGCGATCAATTAATCATAGAGGCTACTCAGCTTCCTGAATTACTTGTGGTGAGAGCCTTTGCCAAACAGGCCGAGCCGATCAAAAACGCATTCATCGATATATGGAAACAGTTGCGTCTGCACTTGCTAGGCTGCGAAGCTGTTGCTCCACGAATTTGGTATACCTGATAAAGATGGGAATGAAATATGGAACTTACCCCAAGAGAAAAAGATAAGTTACTGTTGTTTTCTGCTGCGCAATTGGCAGAGCGGCGTAAAGCCCGTGGCTTGAAATTAAACTACCCTGAAGCCATGGCGTATATTTCGTTTGAAATAATAGAAGGTGCAAGGGACGGAAAAACGGTAGCAGAGTTAATGGACTACGGCCGTACGTTGTTAAAGCGGGAAGATGTAATGGATGGCATAGCGGAAATGATTCATGAAGTGCAGGTGGAAGCGACTTTTCCAGATGGCACTAAATTGGTTACCGTACATGATCCCATCTTTTGATCTAAAAGGAGACAGGCATGATTCCTGGTGAATTGATAACGGAAACGGGCGAATTAGAATTAAACGCCGGTTTGGAAAAAAGAACTATTAGTGTTGCTAATACGGGGGATCGGCCAATTCAGGTGGGTTCCCATTATCATTTTTTTGAAACCAACTCTGCTTTGGATTTTGATCGTGATCAAACCAAGGGTTTTCGATTGGATATTGCAGCAGGTACTGCGGTTCGATTTGAGCCTGGCCAATCACGGGAAGTGACATTGGTTGCAATTGGTGGCGAGAAAACGATTTATGGTTTTCGCGGACAGGTTATGGGTAAAGTTTAAAAACGGAATATTCTAATGGCAAAGATAAATAGACGCGCATATGGTGAAATGTTCGGCCCAACCGTGGGAGACCGGGTCCGTTTGGGTGACACAGAACTCCTCATCGAAGTAGAAAAAGACTATGCCATATACGGAGACGAAGTGAAATTCGGCGGTGGTAAAGTTATTCGTGATGGAATGGGCCAAAGCCAGCGCCCCAGAGCCGAAACCGTAGATACCGTGATAACCAATGCCACCATCCTGGATTACTGGGGCATCGTAAAAGCCGATGTGGGTATTAAAGATGGCCGTATCGCCGCAATTGGCAAAGCAGGAAATCCCGACATACAAAACGGTGTGACAATTATTATTGGCCCTTCTACCGAAGTCATTGCTGGTGAAGGCCAGATTCTTACTGCGGGTGGAATTGATGCTCACATCCACTTTATTTGTCCGCAGCAAATAGAAGAAGCCTTAATGTCCGGTGTTACCACCATGTTGGGAGGCGGTACGGGCCCGGCAACTGGCACCAACGCTACTACCTGCACACCCGGTGCCTTTCATATCGGCCAAATGTTGAAAGCAGCTGAAGCTCTGCCCATGAATCTGGGATTTTTAGGAAAAGGCAATGGCAGCTTACCCGAAGCAATCGAGGAGCAAGTGGTAGCCGGTGCTATGGGATTAAAGTTGCACGAAGATTGGGGCACAACACCCGCCGCCATAGACAACTGCTTATCAGTAGCAGAAAAGTACGACGTACAAGTGGCCATTCATACTGATACCCTAAACGAGTCCGGGTTTGTGGAGGACACGGTTTCCGCATTCAAAGGTCGAACCATTCACACCTATCACACTGAAGGTGCTGGCGGTGGCCACGCACCGGATATTATCAAAGTGTGTGGTGAAGATAACGTGCTGCCATCCTCTACCAATCCAACCCGTCCTTACACAGTGAACACGGTAGATGAACATCTGGATATGCTAATGGTCTGCCATCACTTGGATTCGGGCATACCTGAAGATGTGGCCTTCGCCGATTCCCGCATTCGGCGGGAGACTATTGCCGCGGAAGACATACTGCATGACCTGGGTGCCTTTTCCATGATCTCATCGGATTCACAAGCCATGGGCCGAGTAGGAGAAGTGGTATGCCGCACCTGGCAAACCGCTCATAAAATGAAAGTTCAGCGTGGGCCTCTGGATGGCGATAGCGAGCGCAACGATAACGAGCGTGCAAAACGCTATATTGCAAAATACACCATTAACCCGGCAATCACCCATGGAATAGCACACGAAGTGGGATCGATTGAAGTGGGTAAATTAGCGGATCTGGTGTTGTGGAAACCCGCTTTCTTTGGCGCCAAGCCGTCCATGATCATCAAAGGTGGCGTCATCGCGGCGGCACCCATGGGTGATCCCAACGCATCCATTCCAACACCGCAACCTGTGCACTACCGAATGATGTTTGGTGGCTATGGCCGTTCATTAATTGAAACCAGTCTAACCTTTGTATCGCAGGCTGCCCTGGATGCGGATATTGCAACACAACTGAAATTGCAACGCCCATTAGCCGCAGTAAAAGGCTGTCGCAGTGTGAAGAAAAGCAACATGATTCTAAACAACTACCAGCCCAACATCAGCGTTGATCCGCAAACTTATGAAGTCCGAGCAGATGGTGTGTTGCTAACGTGCGAGCCCGCCAAAGAACTGCCGTTGACGCAACGCTATTTTCTATTTTAAATCGAAGCCATTATATTGATGAAAAAAGTTTTTGAATTCGTAGAAAAACAAAACGTAGATGTCGCGTCAAAACTGACCGTGAGACTGCCTTTTGATGAACGCAAAAAAAGCAGATTGAAAACCCAAACGGAGTGCGGTGAAGCTTTGGGATTTATGTTACCTCGGGGTCAAATTCTGCGTGATGGAACCTTGTTGATAGATGAAGATGGTCGTGTCATTCAAGTTTTAGCTGCCGTAGAAACCGTCAGCGTAGTGGAAACAGAGAATCCGCATTTGCTGCTGCGAGCTGCTTATCATTTGGGTAACCGGCATGTGCCGTTGCAAATTGATCAGACTCGTTTGCTGTATCAACATGATCATGTATTGGATGATATGGTAACAGGGTTGGGTTTATCGGTTTCTGTTCAGCAATTACCGTTCGAGCCAGAAGATGGCGCCTATGCTCCGGGTTCGGGTCACAGTCACGGCCATCATCACCATGAACATTGATCAGCTACAACTTCTGCAACTGTTACAGCTTACCAGCCCCTCCTTACCGATTGGCGGCTTTTCCTGGTCGCAAGGATTAGAAAGTGCAATTGATCAAGGCTGGTTGAAAAATGAAAACGACCTACTTGAATGGTTGCAAGGAACGGCACAACACAGTTTCATTTATCAAGAATGGCCTTTGTTAACCCGTCTAATGAAGAGTACTCAGTTGGCTGATACTGAACAGCAAGCCTACTGGAATCACGTCTCCTTAGCGCTGCGAGAGACAGCTGAACTACGCCAGGAAGACGTGCAAATGGGGGCAGCGTTGCTGAAGTTATCGAAAGATATGGATATCCCTCAGGCGCAACAATGGCAGCAATCCGAGACCAGCTATATTACAGCTTTCGCTATGGTTGCAACGAGTAAACAGATCGAGTTGCAGGCAGCCTGTACAGGGTTGATCTGGAGCTGGCTTGAAAATCAAATAGCCGCTGCGCTAAAAGCGTTTCCTATGGGGCAAACGGCAGGTCAGCGAATTTTTCATAAAATTGTGGAAAATATACCGAGCTGGTATCAGCAATCCTGTCAGGTGACAGATGAAGAAATAGGTTTCTCGGTGCCGGGTGTCGTGTTGGCTAGTATGCAGCATGAGAATCAGTATAGCCGTTTGTTTCGGTCTTGAAATAGTTCAGTCTGGACATTAATCATTTGTCGAAAGATTGTTTGTTTAAAGGGATTACGGCTAGCAAGCGAATTCTGCCAGCCGCAACTAAGCTAAGGTAACTTATAAACGACTTTTATGCTGCCATCTACAGCAGAAGAATCTATATAACCAATTAAATTTGGGTTAGTGGAAACCAGTTTTACAATATCAGCATCTCCACCACTATCCTTTGGCGGAGCACCTTTTCCAGTAAAGATTAATTGTGACCAGTAGGCACGATATTGGCCGGGACTTTTATTACAGACGCCTTCATTAAACTTATCGTGAATGGGAGTGCCAGTGTTTTGGTTCAGTGGAACTGCTTGATTGCCATTAGGAAATTTTTTGGTTTTTCCCAAGAATATTCGTTGTATTTGATCTTGAGATAAACTGTCAAATGACGCAGATGGATGTACAACTACTGCAATCTCGGCAAAAAGCAAAGAAGGGAACAAAAGGCTTGCTAGAATACCAACTCTTAAAAATTTCATGATCCTCTCCTCCTTTAGAAGACCACCTGGATACCAGCGCGGGTAACCATGGCGTCGTTGTCTGAATCCTTATTGTCAGTATGGTCGATGACCTCAGCAGAAAACGCCATGCCTGGAGTGAAATCCCAGCGAACACCTAAGGTAATCTGATCGGTATCTTGTACAAAACTTTCAGCTACCGCATCAACCCCAGCGTATAATGGTGCAGTTGCGCCTGAATTGGGAATATCCTGCGCCAAATCTTCCTTATCATCATCCCTGACGGCGTAGGTAATAAGAGCCATCCAGTCACCAAAACGATAACCACCTGTTAAGTAATACATGAATCGATCAGAGTCTGGTGCTTCAGCGTCTCCGTTTAACATAGCTGCTTCAGCGACAAAATAGAGTTTTCCATCATCGTAACGAGCTGCAAAGTCGTGAAATACATATTGATCACGTTCAATCGTTAGGCGCTCTAATGTTCGAGTGAATCCATTTGTTGCAAGACCTCCTAAGAGAACTTGAAAATCTGTTGGAAGTGTTGCGGGATCGACATTAGCGAAGGTATCAGCGGTGTGGTAGGCGTAACGAAATTTGAATGAACGCCATGACATTTCTGCCGCGAAACCATATTGATTTCTCGTTTCTGTTTCGGCGCCAGGAAATGGATCTGCTGCACCCATGGTAAATTTCTCTGATCCAACATAAGCTTGCAGCAGAAAATCCACAGAGCCAGCCGAAAATTGATAGACCACATCCCCACCATTTACATTAGAAAAAGGTATGGCATAAACCTCAAAAGGGGGGGTGATCCAAGGGTAGGCAAAACCTACAGTTACAAAATCAGAGTAGAGGTAGAAGGGAACGCGAATGCGTCCGAGCCTCCAGGAAAATTGGTCGTTTACTTGATATCGCACATAGGCCCAGTCCACCTCTGAATCCCAGTTTTCTGCGCCTCGGGATACAATTTGTACAGTGGTGGAAACTTTTTCATTAAGAAATCCAGTAGCTTGAATGCCCACTAGAGAATCGGGATCAAAAGAAAAGTCATAAGTTTCGTAACCAGCGTATGCATTGCCGTTACTATGATCCTTTGCGCCGGCTATAAATGATCCAAAACCAGAAAACAGGAGATCACCTGCCATAACGGGGGCACTTGTGAGCGCCAATATACTGCAACACCCTAATGTGTGTTTGAGCTTCATATCTAACCCAACCTTATTCGTCCTTAAGTTATATTGAGTTGCATAGGTAGAAACTGCAAAATATACCTGTGCGCCCTAATAACAGTAGAAGACAAA
>JBFKSL010000163.1:0-8638 GCA_041626995.1 Ketobacter sp.
TCGGCTAACTTCAACCAGAAGCTGGTCGCCCGCTTTGTGGCCAAGTGTATCGTTTACATTTTTGAAATTATCCAAGTCAATAAATAAAAGTGCCATCTTTTCGCCGTGGCGTTTCAAACTGGCAATTTCCTGTCGAATTTTTTCATTGAGTAGAGTTCGGTTAGGTAGGTTAGTGAGCGGGTCGTAAAAGGCTAACTGTTCAAGGCGCGCTTCTGCCTGCTTTAATTCGCTGATGTCCCGGTATAGGCCAATAAAATATTGAACCCGATTCTCATCACTTTTAATGGCATTAACAACTGCCCAGGCAGGAAATACTTCGCCATTTTTTTTCTTATTCCAGATTTCTTCGCTCCAGCGTCCCTTTTGCTGAATGGATTTCCACATATTTTCATAGAATTCTGAGGTGTGAAATCCAGAAGAAATTAAACTGGGATTTCTACCAATTAGTTCCTCTTTGCTGTAACCGGACATACGTTCGTAAGCCGGGTTTACTTCAATTATTGATGGTTTTTCATCGGTTACTAAGATCGCTTCGTCGGTGTTAAGAATGATTTCACGATAGATTTTTAGGCTTTCTTCAGCCGATTTGCGGTGGGAAATTTCCTCTTCCAATTCCTGATTGGCTTGATACAGGTTGGCTGTGCGCTCTTCAACCCTCCGTTCCAGTTCCTTTTGGGTTTTTTCCAGTTCAATTTGGTGCCTTAATTTAACTTCGATTTCAGCCTGCAATTGCCGGTTTGCTTCTTTAAGATCGTTCTCTTGTTGTTGAACAGTTTTAAGAGATTCTTCGAATGATTTTAACGATAATATTAACCGCTCTACCTCATCAGATGCATTATTTTCTGCGCTGATAGAATGATTGGAGGCTTCGGTAAGATTAAATAGGTCATCAATAATAAAGCGAATCTTTCGAGATAGTAAGCTTGCTGCGATAAAGCTCAAGATTACAAGCCCAATGGCTGAAGATAAGCCGACAATAGCCAAAATAATTGTCTTCTGCCGAGTACTCTCCAGTTGCTGTTCTGCCTCATCCTGAATATGGTTTCGCATTGCATCCAGCTTATTGGCAAATTTTTGGTGCAAGAAAGAGAAATGTTGATTAGCTTTGCTTAAATAAATGGGGGCTTTGCTAAGTGATACTGTTGTGTTTTCCACAGAACTGATTGCTGCTGTGCGATAGTTTGTGATTTCAGAGAGAAGCTGGTTGGCTTCACTGTCGGGGAGTGTTTCTTCTCCCGAGCGTGATCGTACCAGCTTCTCCATCTCTTCAGTGATTTCTGAAATTTTATCAGTAATAAATACTCCTTTGTCATACAAGGCGCCTTCATCAACCTGTTGACCAGCAGCATTAAAAAGTTCATACATTTCCAGGTGGTAGCGAGATAAATCGGTAAACAGCTTGGTATACTGGCTAAGAGTTTTTAGATCTGAGTCAGAAATTTTTTCAATAAGCTTGTTTTGGCTTTCACTTTGAAAAAAATAACTGGCCGTCAAAGCTAGAACAATAATGAGCCCGACTATGGGTGCCACCAAAAAACGTTGGCGAAGGGAAAGGCGCATTAACAAAATCCCCTGCGGGTTTTAACCTGCACAGTTAAAACTCAGCCCACTGGTCCGGTTTTATAATTCCAAGCAAGTGATGCTTGTTATTATTGGTGGGCTGGAAAACATAGGCTACCCCCTCAGGCTTAGGCCATAAACCGGTAGCTTCTCGTAAGTTCGCCGTATGTGAAACAACAATACGATTTCCAGAATCCGGCTTGCTGGTTAATAACTTAAGCAGAACACTGGTTTGTTGTTCCCGTTGATCTTTTTCCAGGGCAACAGCAAAATATAGATTCGTGTCGATACCGTATTTACCAAAGGCAATTTCTGCGGATTCTTTGCAGCGGCAGAATGGGCTGGAAATCACTTCAGAAACTGGAATCGAATGCCGCTTGAATACGGTGCCAATAGCGGCGGATTGTGAACGGCCTTCTTCCGATAGGTTTCGTTGAGTAGCACAGTTCGTTAAGTTCACAGGATGCTGGTCTTCTTGTGAACGGTCTGTGGCGAAATGTCGGAAATAGATAATTAGGCCACCTTGTTGCAGGCGTTTAAGCAAATCTTCTTTCGGTAGACTAGAGTCATGCGTTGCTTCTGCTGCCAGCCCTGTGTGAGCTGCTATAGTGATTAGGAAGATGAATAACCATTGAATGTGTTTAACTATTGTTGCTTTGGCTGGCTTAGTCATCTAAACAATCCCTTCATTAACGATATCTTCTGGTGGAAATTCCATCTTTTCAGTATAGGAATCAGGTGGCGTGCTTTCCAACTTGGCTGGGTAAAGGTATGCCCTAAAGTGTTCACGATAATTGGAAGCACAAACTAGGTAGATTAGTTTGCGTGTTGTGCTAGCCTTACCTACATAGGCGTTGTCTTTTTATATGGGATGGAGCGAGAAATCTTTTCATCTTCTTGGGTAGTCTACTTTTGTGTGGGTTCGTATGATTCGTCGTATCATTTCTATTGGATTAGTTATTGCCGTATTTTTAATGGTGTATTACTCACCATTTGGAGACCATGTTGTGCGTCGTGGCTTGATTGTGGGCATCATTAGTTTTGTGTGTTTTCTAGGTTTATATCGAAAGATCGGAAAAGCTTAATCGTTTCGTTGCAGTTAGCGTCAGGTACTTAAGTATGGTTGGATACTTCTTACGGTTTACGTTGTACGGTTTGCTCTGTTTGATGTCTTTGGGGATTAGGGCAGAAATATATAAGTGGGTAGATGAAACAGGTAAGGTTCATTATTCTGATGACCAGCGATCTTCTCCTCAAGCTATACGAGAAAATGTGGAACAAATAAAAATAAAGGATCGTTTTGCGATAAAGGACATCAATGATGTGCCCCCGATCCCTTATAAAAAAGACGTTGCATCACACCCCTTGGTGTTTGAAACGCTCACAGTGGATACAGATAAAAGTACATGGGGGCAAGTAAGCGCGGGCAAGTATTGCAGTAAGGTGGTGCCGTTTTCCAGTGAAAATAGATTTGTAGATCTCAGTGATCCTGCTATTAGCATCGACATTGCTGAAGAATTTAGGAAATATGGATATTCAGCGGATACTGCAACAGCCGGTATAGGTGGTAGTTATCGTTTGATCGCAACCATTAAAGATATTACCACACATGTTTGCATTCCCAATTTCGATATTTCTAAAAATGCACAAGGAAAAAGCGCTGTCTACCTAAAAGTTCAGTGGAAGCTGGAAGATGCGTTGCAGGGTGAAACACTTTATAGCGCTTTGACAGAAGGCTCATTTAGTAACTGGGACAAGAAAACAACAAAAGTTTATGAAAACGTTGGAATGTCTGCTTTGGGTGCTTTGAAAGTGGCATTGCATCGTTTAATGGCTAAGCCGCAGTTTGTTGCGTTTTTGGAGCCAAAGGATTTGTCGTCAATAGCTCAAGCAGATTTAGATAAGTTGAAAGTTAATCTCTATTATGGAAGCGGGAGTGGGCGCTTTCAAAAAGCGGCCAACCAAATAAAAGAATCGGCGGTGACTATTGTTACTGATTCGGGACACGGTAGCGGTGTTGTGGTATCAAGCGATGGATATGTGCTTACCAATGCTCATGTAGTGGGTAAGCAAAAAGAAGTTGGAATATTGATTGGCAATAATAATTATGAAGCTAGTGTGATAAGAGTGGCACAGGTTAGAGATGTTGCGTTGCTGAAGATTGATCAGGTTCCTTTGTTGCAAGTTGCCAAGATTAGTCAGAATAAACCAGTGGTAGGCGCTGAGCTTTTTGTGGTGGGCACGCCATTGGATAAAGCGCTCAGTCATACCATTACGCGTGGGATTTATTCAGCCTATAGAGATATTCGAGGCTTGTCGTATTTTCAGACAGATGCAGCGATAAACCCAGGAAATTCAGGAGGGCCTGTATTTGATGAATCTGGTGAAGTTGTAGCACTTACCGTGGCCGGCATATTTACGCGAGACGGTGGTGGGTTGAATGTTAATTATTTAATTCCTGTCGATAGTGCTCTTCAGGCGTTACAGTTAAACCAATCTGATGAAAGTCTAAAACAATCGGCTGAAGCCTTTTTAAGTGATGTCAGCAAGGGCGGTACTTCTGAGAAAATTGCGGCCTTTAATCAAATGTTTAATAAATTGAAAGCTTGGTTGGATGAGCCGGTATTTAGCTTTTGATAAGCGGGAGGTGGTTTTATAACTATGCTGAACCCTAACTTATCTTCAAGAATGCTGGAATTTCCGAAAACTTGCTTGTTCTCGGAAGGTTCATACCTGCTGAAAGTTAATGAAATCTTAAAAATTATCCCAATATGGAGGCTGCCCATAGTAACCACTGATAAAATCGATAAAAGCACGAAGTTTTGGTGCCAGTAACTTGCGGTGAGGATAAACGGCATATAAGCCCATGGCAGCAGGTTCAAATTCTTCCAGTATGATTTCCAGTTTACCTTGTTTTAACGCTTCACCAACGATAAAGGTCGGTTGCAATACATAGCCTTCACCAGCAATTGCTGCCGCCGTTAATATCTCTCCGTTGTTTGCCACCAGGCCGGATGGGTTCTTTTGGCTGGCAGCTTTCAGAGCTTTCATTAAAGGTAGATTGGATAGGTTGTATTCCATATAGCTGTATCGTAAAAAGTGTTCGGCAATGAGATCTTCGGGGTGAGTGGGTTTTCCGTATCGCTTAAGGTAATTAGGAGATGCGCAGAGCACTAGTCGAACGGGCGCAACTTTTTTCGCAATCAGCGACGAGCTTTTTAGGTGCCCTATACGAAGCGTGAGGTCAAATCCTTCTTCAACGACATCCACCTTACGGTCATTGAGTTGCAGGTCGATTCCAATTTCAGGGTATTGCTTTTTGAAGTCGCGTATCAGTGGCGCTAAATGAAGCGTCGAAAATGACACGGGCGCGCTGATGTGTAAAAGCCCTGTGGCAGTACTTTGGAGTTGGCCAAAGTGACCTTCCATATCATTGATGCTTTCTAGTATGTGTTTGGCATGCTGAAAGCACTCTTCACCAGCCTCTGTAAGGTGAACTTTTCTCGTGGTGCGATTGAAAAGCCTGGCGCCTAAATGCTTTTCCAGCTGAGAAACATACTTACTCACAAGCTGGTTTGATGTGCCCAGCTTTTCTGCAGCTTTTGTGAAACTCCCTCCCTCTGCCACCGTGACAAAGGCTTTCATTGCATCAATACGATCCATACCCACCCCTTCTAATTGCAAACAGCATGTTGGTAATCATTCAATGATAGTAGCATTTATCAGTCTAAATGTTGTTAGTAGTATGGCTATTAACCTGGTTGAGGTATTTAGCGCACTCGGTTTTATTCATCGAATTGGAGGAAACAAATCATGAACAAGCACATTCTACAAAAAGTATTGAAGTCAGATGCGGGCATAACAGCATTGGTATTACGTGTACCCATTGGCATTATCTTAGCCGCTCACGGAGCTCAAAAACTGTTCGGCTGGTTTGGTGGATACGGGCTGGAAGGTACGGGTCAATGGATGGCAAGCATTGGGTTGGAGCCGGGCTATTTAATGGCCTTGTTAGCGGGCAGTGCGGAGTTCTTTGGCGGTTTGGCCTTGGTTGTCGGAGTGCTGACTCGTCCAGCTGCAGCGGTGAGTGCATTTACCATGTTAGTGGCCATTTTCAGTGTTCATATCAGTCATGGATTGTTTAGTTCGAACAACGGCTATGAGTTTGCACTGGCATTATTTTCAGCTACTTTGGCGCTAGCTTTCCAAGGAGCTGGGCGTTACTCAGTTGATAACGTATTAGCCAAAACACTGTTTCTACGAGGTCTTTAATAATGTTAGTTAATGGTGTTTGGGAAGAAAATTGGCAACCGGTTCAAAGTCAGGATGAAAAAGGTCGCTTCATCAGACAAACCTCATCGTTTAGGAATTGGATTACACCGGATGGTGCGCCTGGCGCGACAGGTGAAGGAGGATTTAAAGCCGAGGCCAATCGTTATCATCTTTATGTTGCTTACATTTGCCCATGGGCCAGCCGCACTTTAATGGCTAGATCGATAAAAGGATTAAAAGATATTATTTCGGTGACA
Source organism: Ketobacter sp. (assembly GCA_041626995.1). Classification (GTDB taxonomy): domain Bacteria; phylum Pseudomonadota; class Gammaproteobacteria; order Pseudomonadales; family Ketobacteraceae; genus Ketobacter. The sequence continues at coordinate 6,090 of JBFKSL010000163.1, forward strand.
GTGGTCGATCCTGTTTTAACGGAACAAGGATGGCAATTTAATAGTAGCGACGTTGATGAGTTCAACAACGCAACCTATCTGCATGAGATCTATTCCAAAGTAGCCCCGAGCTTTACCGGAAGAGCAACGGTTCCAGTCTTATGGGATAAGAAAACACAGACTATTGTTAACAATGAGTCGGCCGACATTGTTTGCATGTTGAATAGCGCATTTGTCAACATGGTGGATCAGGGCCCAGATCTGGCACCACAAGAATTAGCTGAAGAAATAGATGAACTGAATGCGTACATTTATCGCGACTTAAATAATGGTGTATATCAGGCTGGGTTTGCCACTACGCAAGAGGCCTACGAAGAGGCCTACGAAAAAGTATTTGCAGCGCTCGATATGTTGGAATCCAGACTTGCAGATGGTCGAGCCTATCTTTTGGGGCAGTGGTTTACCGAGTCGGATATTCGATTGTTTGTCACTTTGATTCGGTTTGATGTGGCATACCACGGCTTATTCAAATGCAATCGAAATAGGATAATGGATATGCCGAACCTGTATGCTTATATGCAACGTATTCTGAATATTGAGGGAATTGCTGAGACGGTTAACTTGCAGCATATCAAAGCTGGGTATTACTCAATTAAAGCGCTTAACCCAAATGGAATTATACCTGTTGGCCCTAATGGCCTGTGAGGGCTCATTAGGGCTTTTAGCGATTTGGTGGTGGGGCAGGACGTCGGTTTGGTTCCCACAATAGGAACTGAATTAGTTCCTCAATTGCTTTATTAAGCTAGTGTAGGTTTATGCTTATGCAGGAGCCTCGGAACCCTGTTTGTCAGATGCTAGTAGAAACTCAGTTGACAATTGGCTTTGCTCTGGGGCTTCACCATTAAATGAAATCTGGTATCCCATGGCCTTATAACTTTTCTCCCGTTTGTTGAGCATTCGTCGCAACATTGGGAGCGAGCAATCGACATAATCGTAAATGGTGACACGGTCTTTGCCATCCGACTCTCGGTGAATACGCCCGGCATATTGAGCCAGTGAGCCTTTCCAAGCAATGGGCATGGCTAAGAGCAGCGTGTCTAGTCTTGGCAGATCAAAACCTTCACCTACATACTTACCAGTGGCAACGACGACTTGCGCGGTGGGTAGCTGTTCCTCAACGGCCTTACGCTCAGATGCGCGCATTGCGCCTTTTAAAACGACCGAGTCGACCTCTTTGTCGAGCAGCATAGCATTGATCGTCTCAGCATGTTCTCTACGTTCGGTTAACAGTATTGGGTGTTTAGATTGCTGAATGCAGGCGAGAACATCTTCGATGATTCTACGTGTTCGTTCATCATTTTCCATAATCCAACGATAAGCGTCATAAATTTTCGGTCGCTCTTCTGAATTGATTAACTGTCTTGGAGGGTCGTCATAGAGTTGATGAACAACGACTTGTTGCTCAAATTTATCTTCAGTGGTGCTTTTAACTTTGTGACGAATAGGCCCTGCTGCCATAAAGATGATTTTCTGGTGGCCATCCTGTCGTTCGGGGGTGGCGGTCAAGCCGAGTACATATTTGGCTCGAACTTCGTTTAACACCATTTCAAAGCGCGGCGCAGAAACGTGATGGCGCTCATCAACGATCACATGTCCATAATCTTGAACGATCTCAGATACGGTGTTGTCCTTTTTGTTGATTAGACTTTGATAGGTTGCGATATCGATGACACCCGTTGGCTTTTTCTTGCCGCCGCCAATGATGCCGACATCCGTATCGGGCAAAAACGATTTTAATCGTTCTCTCCATTGGTCGAGCAGTTGTCTACTGTGTACTAAAATTAGCGTGTTGGATTTGCGCTTAGTAATCATGCCAATAGCGGTAACTGTTTTACCAAATGCAGTCGGCGCATGCAGAATACCAGCATCGTGCTTACTCATGGCGCGCACTGCTGCTTGCTGATTCTTTCTGAGCTTGACGAGTGACTTGGTGGCTTTAAGTTTAGTGCCACGTTCACGCTGATCGTCTAATTGAACTTCGATCTGATTCTCGGATAACAACTCTAGCGCTTCGTCTAAGCAACCGCGAGGTATTGCCAAGTAGCCTTGCTCAATTCGAGCACAGGAGATAAATCTCGGAATACCATGAGTTGAAAACCGTAGTGCCTGTGTTTTAAAGAATACAGGGTTTGAAAAGCTCGCGAGCCGCCTTAACCTTGCTGCTAAGGCGGTTGGTAGTTCACTTAATTCAAAATAAATATGATTTGCGAGAGTGACGGTTATCTTTTTTGGCGGGTTTTCTAATAAAAGAGGTTTTGCCTTGGCGGTCATTTCCCAGGGTGGACGGTTCTCAATCACTTCTTGTTCTTTAAACAATGTTGAATTAGGTGAAATCAGTGTAAGTAGCTTCGTCAGTGTACTGTGTGAAATAGACTTCATTTGAGCCAAGAGCTGCCATTGGTCTTGGATGACATTAAGTTTGTTATCGACAAAGGAGCTATTGCCAGACAATCGCGCTTCCTTCTGAAGTGGTAGAGCGATTAAATTTCCAAATCCGCCTTCGGGTAAAA